>NZ_JBEZKZ010000009.1:0-137097 GCF_040651895.1 Streptomyces sp. NPDC048352 | reverse complement strand
CCCCGGCCGCCGCCGCCCCGCCCGCCGCGGACCCGCCGCCCGCGGAACCGGGGCCTGCGGGCCTCGCGGCCGGGGCCGTTGCCGCCCGCGCCCGCGGCCGGGCCCGCTCCGCCGCCGCCGGGACGGGCTACCGCCCCGTGTTCCGGGTCCGGGAGTTCCGCGCCGTTTTCGCCGCGCACCTGCTGTCCCTGCTCGGCGTCGTCGTCGCCGAGATCTCCCTCACCGTGCTCGTCTACCGCGCCACCGGCTCCCCACTGATGAGCGCGCTCACCTTCGCCCTCGGCTTCCTGCCCCACGCCCTCGGCGGCACCCTGCTCGCCCCGCTGGCGGACCGGTACCCGGCCCGGCGGGTGCTCGTCGCGTGCGACCTGCTCTGCGCCGCCTGCGCGGCGGCCATGGTCTGGCCGGGGACGCCCGTCGCGGGGATCCTCGTCCTGCGCTGCGCCATGGCCTTCGTCGCGCCCCTCTTCCAGGGCGCCCGCAGCGCCTCCCTCGCCGACATCCTCGGGACGGGGGAGGCCTTCGTACTCGGCCGCTCGCTGCTGCGCATGGTCGCGCAGAGCGCCCAGCTCGCCGGCTTCGGGCTCGGCGGAGTGCTGCTGGCCTTCATCGCCCCGCGCGGGGCGATCGCGCTGACGGCCGCCGGGTTCCTGGCGTCCGCGCTGCTGCTGCGCGTGGGCACCCGGGCCCGGCCCGCCCGGGCCGTCGCCGCCCGCGAGTCCCCGCTCGCCGGGCTGCGCGCCGTCCTCGGCGGGCGGCGGCTGCGGGCGCTCACCCTGCTGTGCTGGCTGCCGCCCGCCTTCGCCGTCGTGCCCGAGGCGCTGCTCGCCCCGTACACCGCGGGCACGGGGGCCGGGACGGTCACGCTCGGGGTGCTGATGTGCGCGCTGCCCGTGGGCACCGTCGCGGGTGAACTCTGGGCCGGCTCGGCGCTCACCGCGCGAACGCGTGCGCGGATCACGGCCCCGCTGGCGGTGGCCTCCCCGCTCCCGCTGCTGCTGTTCGCCGTCCGCCCGGGACCGGTCCTCGTCCTGGCGGCGCTGCTGGCGGCCGGGCTGGCGCACGCCTACACCCTCGGCCTCGACCGGATGTACCTCGACGCCGTCCCCGATGAGCTGCGCGGACGGGCGATGACCCTGCTGAGCACCGGACTCATGACCTTCCAGGGCATCGGCATGGCCCTGGCCGGGGCCGCCGCCGAGTTCCTGCCGGCGCACACCGTGATCGCCGGCGCCGGTGCGCTCGGCGCGGCGGTGGTCGCGCTGCTCCTCGCCGGGGTCCGGCGGCCGAGGGATGAGACGGGGCTCGCGGCCAAATGACCGCCCGGTAGGGTCTGGTGGGTGCCCAAACCGCTCAGCCTCCCCTTCGACCCCATCGCCCGCGCCGACGAACTCTGGCGGCAGCGCTGGGGCCCGGTGCCGTCCATGGCGGCGATCACCTCCATCATGCGCGCGCACCAGATCCTGCTGGCCGGGGTCGACGCGGTGGTCAAGCCGTACGGGCTGACCTTCGCGCGCTACGAGGCGCTGGTGCTGCTCACCTTCTCCCAGGCGGGGGAGCTGCCGATGTCGAAGATCGGCGAGCGCCTGATGGTGCACCCGACCTCGGTGACGAACACCGTGGACCGGCTGGTGAAGTCGGGCCTCGTGGACAAGCGCCCCAACCCGCAGGACGGCCGCGGCACGCTCGCGTCCATCACGGCGAAGGGCCGCGAGGTCGTCGAGGCGGCGACGAAGGACCTGATGGCGGTCGACTTCGGCCTCGGGGTGTACGACGCCGAGGAGTGCGCGGAGATCTTCGCGCTGCTGCGCCCGCTGCGGGTGGCGGCGGCCGACTTCCAGGAGGGCTGAGCCGCCCGCGAGCCGGGGCCGCGTCAAGATCGCGCAAAACGGACGGTTAGGCTCGACGCCATGAAACGAAGCGTGCTGACCCGCTACCGCGTCATGGCCTACGTGACCGCGGTCATGCTCCTGATCCTTTGTGCCTGCATGGTGGCGAAGTACGGCTTCGACACCGGCGCCGGCCTGACCCTCGCGGTCTCGCAGGTCCACGGCGTGCTCTTCATGATCTACCTGGTCTTCGCCTTCGACCTGGGCTCCAAGGCCAAGTGGCCCTTCGGCAAGCTGCTGTGGGTGCTGGTGTCGGGCACCATCCCGCTGGCCGCCTTCTTCGTCGAGCGCGGTGTCCGCGCCGAGGTCGAGCCCCTCGTCGCCGACGGTCTGGCGACCGCGAAGGCCTGAGGCGGGCCCCCGGGCCGTGTCGTCAAACCCCCCGGAGAGACTCTCCGGGGGTTTGCCATCGACATTTACTAGGACGTCCTAGTAAATTCATGGGTATGGACGCTGACGCCATCGAGGAGGGCCGCCGCCGCTGGCAGGCCCGGTATGACAAGGCCCGCAAGCGCGAGGCCGATTTCACGACGCTCTCCGGAGATGACGTCGACCCCGTCTACGGGCCCCGGCCCGGTGACTCGTACGAGGGGTTCGAGCGCATCGGCTGGCCCGGGGAGTACCCCTTCACCCGCGGTCTGCACGCCACCGGCTACCGCGGCCGGACCTGGACCATCCGGCAGTTCGCCGGCTTCGGCAACGCCGAGCAGACCAACGAGCGCTACAAGATGATCCTGGCCGCCGGCGGCGGCGGGCTCTCCGTCGCCTTCGACATGCCGACCCTGATGGGCCGCGACTCCGACGACCCGCGCTCGCTCGGCGAGGTCGGCCACTGCGGCGTCGCCATAGACTCCGCCGCCGACATGGAGGTCCTCTTCAAGGACATCCCGCTGGGCGACGTCACGACCTCGATGACCATCAGCGGGCCCGCCGTGCCCGCCTTCTGCATGTACCTGGTCGCCGCCGAGCGCCAGGGCGTCGACCCGGCCGTGCTCAACGGCACGCTCCAGACCGACATCTTCAAGGAGTACATCGCCCAGAAGGAGTGGCTCTTCGAACCCGAGCCGCACCTGCGCCTCATCGGCGACCTCATGGAGTACTGCGCGAACGGCATCCCCGCCTACAAGCCGCTCTCCGTCTCCGGCTACCACATCCGCGAGGCCGGGGCGACGGCCGCGCAGGAGCTCGCCTACACCCTCGCCGACGGCTTCGGCTACGTGGAACTCGGCCTCTCCCGCGGCCTGGACGTGGACCACTTCGCCTCCGGCCTCTCCTTCTTCTTCGACGCGCACCTCGACTTCTTCGAGGAGATCGCCAAGTTCCGCGCCGCCCGCCGCATCTGGGCCCGCTGGATGAAGGAGGTCTACGGGGCCACGTCGGACAAGGCCATGTGGCTGCGCTTCCACACCCAGACCGCCGGTGTCTCCCTCACCGCGCAGCAGCCCTACAACAACGTCGTGCGCACCGCCGTGGAGGCCCTCGCGGCCGTCCTCGGCGGCACCAACTCCCTGCACACCAACGCCCTCGACGAGACCCTCGCGCTGCCCAGCGAGCAGGCCGCCGAGATCGCGCTGCGCACGCAGCAGGTGCTGATGGAGGAGACCGGCGTGGCCAACGTGGCCGACCCGCTGGGCGGTTCCTGGTACGTCGAGCAGCTCACCGACCGCATCGAGGCCGACGCCGAGAAGATCTTCGAGCAGATCAGGGAGCGCGGCCTGCGCGCCCACCCGGACGGTCGGCACCCCATCGGGCCGATCACCTCCGGCATCCTGCGCGGCATCGAGGACGGCTGGTTCACCGGGGAGATCGCCGAGTCGGCCTTCCAGTACCAGCGCTCCCTGGAGAAGGGCGACAAGCGGGTCGTCGGCGTCAACGTCCACCACGGCTCCGTCACCGGCGACCTGGAGATCCTGCGGGTCAGCCACGAGGTGGAGCGCGAGCAGGTCCGCGCCCTCGCCGCGCGCAAGGAGCGCCGCGACGACGCCAAGGTGACGGCCGCGCTGAAGTCGATGCTGGAGGCCGCCCGGGACGGGTCGAACATGATCCCGGCCATGCTGGACGCGGTACGGGCCGAGGCCACGCTCGGCGAGATCTGCAACGTCCTGCGCGACGAGTGGGGCGTCTACACCGAGCCCGCCGGCTTCTAGCCCGGCCGGAGGTGTGGAACGGCCGGTCGTGCCCCCCGTCCAACCGGGGGGCGCGACCGGCCGATCCGTATCCGCAAGCCGTACGGACAGCCGTACCCGAAGCCTGCCGAGGGCCCGTCAGGTACGGGCCACGCCCTGGAGGCCGTGCATCAGCAGGGCGGTGAAGGCGGCCGCCCACGGTTCGTCCACCGGCTCGCAGCTCACCAGCGCCCGGTGCACCACCGTCCCCGCGATCACGTCGAAGATGAGGTCCGTGGTGCGGCCGGCCAGGGACGCGTCCTCCTCGTCCGGGAGTTCGCCCCGGGCCTGGGCCCGCTCGCGCCCCAGTACGACGAGACGTTTCTGCCGGTCCACGATCGCCGACCGGATCCGGTCGCGCAGCGCCTCGTCCCGGGTGGATTCCGCCACCACCGCCATCAGGGCGGTACGGGCCTCGGGCCGCCTCAGCAGCTGCGCGAACTGGAGCACCACGTCCTCGACGTCGGCCTCCAGCGAGCCCCGGTCCGGGAGTTCCAGCTCGTCGAACAGCTCCGCGACCGCGTCCACGACGAGCTCGTTCTTGCCCGCCCAGCGCCGGTAGAGGGTCGTCTTCGCGACCCCGGCCCGCGCCGAGACGTCCCCCATCGTCAGCTTCGACCAGCCCAGCTCCACCAGCGCGTCCCGGGTCGCCGCGAGGATCGCGGCGTCCGCAGCCGCGCTGCGGGGGCGGCCGGTGCGGCCGGTCGGGGAGCTGGTTCCGGGGCTGGGGTTGCGCATGGCCGAGACCATACCCGCCGGTAGGGGAAATGCCGGGGGGCCGTCCACTGTGGTTCAGATCACGCGGCACTCGGGCTCCGGGCGAGTTACGCTACGGCTCGTAGCGTAAGAGCGACAACCACGCGAAGCTACTGGCGCCAGGTGGGGACCCGGCGCCGAACGACGCACAACGCAGGACGATCTTTCGGGATCCTTTTCGCCGGCGCGCGCACACGGGGGAGGATGTACGCATGCAGCCCAGAAACATGTCCATGAGCGGCGTGGTCGACCTCGCCGCTGTGAAGGCGGCCGGCGAGGCCAAGGCCAAGGCGGAGCAGGCGCGCAGGGACGCGGCCCGGCAGGCCGACGGCGGCGCGGGCAGCGCGCCCGGCGGCGCCGTGGCGCCCTCCGCCCTCGTCTTCGACGTAGCCGAGGCCGGCTTCGAGCGCGATGTGATCCACCTGTCCAACGAGGTCCCGGTCGTCCTCGACTTCTGGGCCGAGTGGTGCGAGCCCTGCAAGCAGCTCGGCCCGCTGCTGGAGCGCCTCGCCGTCGAGGCGAACGGCCGCTTCGTGCTGGCGAAGATCGACGTCGACGCCAACCAGATGCTGATGCAGCAGTTCGGCATCCAGGGCATCCCGGCCGTCTTCGCCGTGGTCGCCGGCCAGGTACTGCCCCTGTTCCAGGGCGTGGCGCCCGAGCAGCAGATCCGCGAGACCCTCGCCCAGCTGGTCCAGGTCGCCGAGGAGCGCTTCGGCCTCACCGGCCTCCAGGTCGACCCCGCCGCCGCGGGCGCCCCGGCGGCCCCCGCCGAGGTGCCGGCCGGTCCGTACGACGCGCTGCTGGAGGCGGCGGTCGTCGCGCTGGACGCGGGTGACCTGGGCGGCGCCGTGCAGGCGTACAAGAACGTACTGGCGGACGACCCGGCCAACAGCGAGGCCAAGCTGGGCCTGGCCCAGGCCGAGCTGCTCAGCCGGGTGCAGCACCTGGACCCGCAGGCGGTGCGCGCCGAGGCCGCCGCGAACCCGAAGGACCCGGCGGCGCAGATGGCCGCGGCCGACCTGGACCTGGCCGGCGGCCACGTCGCCGACGCCTTCGCGCGCCTGGTGGACACCGTGCGGGTGACCTTCGGCGAGGAGCGGGACTCCGTACGGGTCCGGCTGCTGGAGCTGTTCGAGGTGATCGGGGCGGACGACCCCCGCGTCTCGGCGGCGCGTACGGCGCTGGCGCGGGTGCTCTTCTAGCCGGAAGCCCCTGCCGGTCGCGGCGTACCGGCGATTTGTTGACACGGAGATAAACAGCGGCCGCGCTTTGCCAAAACTTGGCAATCGCGGTCGCTGTTACTCCGAGTAAATCGAACCCCGTGAACTGTCCGGTTGGTTCGCTCTCATCCCTTCTGTCGTGGCCCAGGGTCACACCCTGTGTGGCCGCGCGACGGCAGCCGGCAAGGTACCGGTTATCCAGCCGTTACCCGCCAGTAATGACCCCCCTTGTGCCCCGGCCGGGAATGGACCACGATCGGCGACGCTCGGTCCTTCCCGCAGAGCCGCTCACCCGGAACCGCGGCGGAGGGTCCCCACCGGGCCGGCCGGTGACAGTGGCACCGGCCGTGGACAGGGGGGTCTCTGCCACACCGGCAGGGCCTGTCCTCCAGGTTGCGCGAACGCGTGGCCCAGTGGTTGTCGCTCGGGGGTGAACGCCGGTGTATCGGACGCGGCCGCGCCGCGGCTCGGCCGCCTGCGCTTCTTCCCGAGGACGTAGCACTTCTCCCATCCCAGGACGGGCACGGCCCGGACCGGAGATGTACGTCCGAGAAGGAGGAACAAGATGAGTTCTCAGGTTCGTGGCGGAACCAGATGGAAGCGCTTCGCGCTCGTCATGGTGCCGAGCATCGCGGCCACCGCCGCGGTCGGTGTGGGTCTGGCGCAGGGTGCCCTGGCGGCGTCCTTCAGCGTGTCGGGCCAGGACTTCAAGGTGTCGGCCGACTCGCTCGTCGGTGACAATCTGATCCAGTACGGCAGCATCGCCGAAGGCGCGACGCTGGGTAGCGACAAGAAGACCAAGCACCCGGTCACGATCTCCGGCTTCAGCCGCGCCGAGATCACCAACATGTGCCAGTCGCTGGTGACCCCGGTGCCCGGTCTCGGCGCCATCACCCTGCAGCTGCACACGGGCAACAAGGGCAAGCCGGCCGTCGCGGAGAACATCTACCTCGACGTTGCCGAGCTCGATGCGGACGCCAAGTTCGAGCAGCTCGACATCGGTGTCGCGGTGGGCGACGGCAGCCACGCCACCAAGCCGGTTCCGGGCACGGTGGCGGACGGCGGTCTCTTCTCGCAGCGGGCCAAGAAGGCGACGCTGACGAACGTCCGCCAGAAGGCGTGGGCGACGACGGCGGGCACCTTCACGCTGCCGGACCTCAAGCTGCGCCTGCTCAGCGGCGACCAGCCGTGCTACCAGGACGAGAAGTGATTCCGTCCCGTGTGTGACTGACCGGGCGGGCGGGCGGCACAGCAGCCGGACGCCCGTCCGGGCTCCACAGAGTTCTCCGTACCACCGTTTCCAGGGAGCTGTTGTCCATGAACCCCGAGGCCCCGGTCCACGCCGCGGACGATCACTGGCTCACTGTCATGCGCCTCCGCTTCCGTGCCTGGCGTGGGGCCCGTCCTTTCTGGGCAGGTCTCTTCACGCTCCTCGGCGGAGTGCCGATCATCTACTTCCCGTTCGCGGACATCCGGCTGGCCAACGTCTCCCTCGCGATGGCGACGACGTCCGGCTCCGTCTCCCTGATCCTCGGCGTCCTGCTGATCACCCTGGGCATCACCCTCTGGTTCCAGCAGGGCATCCGCGTCTTCGCGGGCGTCGCCGCGATCCTCCTGGCCCTGGTGTCGATCCCGAAGTCCAACCTCGGCGGCTTCTTCATCGGCTTCCTCACCGCCATGGTCGGCGGATGCCTCGCCCTGGCCTGGGCGCCGGGAGCCCCGGACGAGGAAGAGCCGGCGGAGGCGGAGAGGGCGCAGCCCGTGGACCCGTTCTACGGCATCCCCGGACCCCGTGAGACGGAAGCGGCGTACGCGACCGAGACGAATGCCCACGCCGATGGCGGGAGGAACAGTGCCGGGTGACGAGACGCACCGGGGCGTGGCCCCCGGCGCGGAGCCCCGTGAGAGAAGGGGCCCGCGCCATGCGGCGCCCAGAAAATCACTGCTGAACAAGCTCCAGATACCCGTCGGCAAGACGATGGCGCTCGCGGCGATGCCGACGGCGGTCTTCGTCGGGATGGGCATCGCCCCGAAGATGGCGCTCGCCGACGACAAGGACATCCCCTTCGCGCCCGGCCCGTGCGTGACCCGGTCCGACGAGCCCACCCAGTCGGCCTCGCCGTCGCCGTCCACGTCCACGTCCGCGTCGCCGTCGCCGTCGGCCTCCGCCTCGCCCGGTGCGAGCCCTTCCCCGGGTGCGAGCAAGGCCCCGAAGCCGGCGGCGAGCCCGTCGGCCAAGCAGCCCGAGGTCCCGAAGACGCCGAAGCAGCCGTCGGCGAGCCCCACCCCGACCGCGCCGTCCACGTCGGCCACGCCCGCCAAGCCGGCCAACCCGCTGGACCCGCTGGGTGTCGGCGACGCCCTTAAGGGCCTCGTGGACAGCCTCGGCAGGCCCCTCCAGGAAGCGCAGAAGCCGGCCACCCCGGCGCCCGCGCCCGCCACGTCCGCCAAGCCCACCCCGGCCAAGGACCCTGCCGCAGACGCCATCCGCGACGCGGCGAAGAAGGCCGGCGTGAAGGTCGAGGAACTGCCGCAGACGGTCAAGGACACGGTCACCAAGCCGAAGGACGAGACGGGCAAGACGGTCAAGGACGGGGAGAAGGACGGCGCCTCGCCCAGCCCTTCCCCCTCGACGTCGGCGACGACGGACCCGGACGGGAAGCAGCCCTTCCCCTGCCCGACCTTCGACGCCGAGGCCTTCGCCAACGCCAAGCTGGAGCCCGGCATCCCGCTCCTGCCGGACGAGCCTTGGTACCTGGACAGCTCGCTGCTGACCCTCTACGGCCTCGACTACGAGGGCATCGTCGAGGTGAAGACGGCGGGCGGCAAGGTCAAGAAGGTCCTGAAGTTCACGGCGGACTCGCTGGACATCAAGGACCTCTACCAGACCGTCGGCAAGGGCCCCAACATCGCCCACCTCAAGTCGCGCCCGGGCTCCACGTCCAAGATCCGCGACGGCAAGGTGACGATGTACACGGAGAGCCTCAAGGGCAACCTCTTCGGGCTCATCCCGATCGAGTTCACCCCGAACACCCCGCCGCCCCTGAACGTCCCCTTCGCGTTCTTCACGAACGTCAAGGTCGTCCAGGCCGGCCAGTTCGGCGGCAACCTCACCGTCCCGGGCCTGAAGAACTACATCGGCCCGGCGGAGTAGCAGCCGACCCGGACGTGCCGGTGGCCCGCACCCCCTCAGGGGTGCGGGCCACCGTGCGTTCTGCGCAGGGCTAGGAAGCCGCCGCCGGTCCGGCGGGCGGGTCCAGGAGGTCTGCCTTCTCCTGGAGCTCCTCGGCGATGTCGTCCCAGTCGGGGCCGAAGGTGAAGAGGTCCTCGGCCGCTTCGCGCAGCACCGCCGCGTCGTCCGGCCGCTGCAGACAGACGATCCGGTAGGCCAGGTTGCGGGCCCACGGCGGCAGGCCGATGAAGTTCTCGGCCTTCAGCGTGCGCAGCATCGAGAGGATCTCGTCCGGGTCCGCGTAGATGATCGTCTCCACGTACTCGAACTCGGCGAGGCCGAACTGCTCCGGCGTCGCGTCCACCCGGTTCTCCGGGACGACCGCGCGCCCGAGTGTGATCAGGTCCTGCACCGGGATTCCTCGCTCGTTCGTAGGGGGCTCGCGGGATGCGGGGATTGTGCCGCGTCCGGCGGGCCGGCCGACCAGTCCACGGCCGGGTGTGCACCCCCCGTCGCCTCCCCCCGAGGGTTTCACGGCCGGGCGGCCGTCGGTAGTGGGTTTTGGTCGGAGCCACCGGGTGGCGGGCAAAGCACCGAGGGCGGCACCCCGGGGGTCCGGGGTGCCGCCCTCGGTCTCTGTGCGGCAGAGTCAGGCGGTCGGCGTGGGGGCTCAGGCGCCCGCGGCCGTGTCGCCGAGGTGGTGGACGCGGACCATGTTGGTCGTGCCCGGGACGCCGGGGGGCGAGCCGGCCGTGATGACCATGGTGTCGCCCGGGTTGAAGCGCTGGAGCTTGAGCACCTCGCCGTCCACCAGGTCGACCATTGCGTCGGTGGTGTCCACGTGCGGGACGATCGCCGACTCGACGCCCCAGCTCAGCGTGAGCTGGTTGCGGGTGTTGACGTCCGTGGTGAAGGCCAGGATCGGCTGCTGGGCGCGGTAGCGCGACAGGCGGCGGGCCGTGTCACCGGACTGGGTGAAGGCGACCAGGGCCTTGCCGTCCAGGAAGTCCGCGATCTCGCAGGCCGCGCGGGCGACGGAGCCGCCCTGGGTACGCGGCTTCTTGCCCGGGACCAGCGGCTGGAGGCCCTTGGCGAGGAGCTCCTCCTCGGCCGCAGTAACGATCTTCGACATCGTCTTGACGGTCTCGATCGGGTAGGCGCCCACCGAGGACTCGGCGGACAGCATGACCGCGTCGGCGCCGTCGAGGATGGCGTTGGCGACGTCGGAGGCCTCCGCGCGGGTCGGGCGGGAGTTGGTGATCATCGACTCCATCATCTGGGTCGCGACGATCACCGGCTTGGCGTTGCGGCGGCACATCTCGATGAGCCGCTTCTGGACCATCGGGACCTTCTCGAGCGGGTACTCGACGGCCAGGTCGCCGCGGGCCACCATGACCGCGTCGAAGGCCGCGACGACGGCCTCCATGTTCTCGACGGCCTGGGGCTTCTCCACCTTGGCGATGACGGGGACCCGGCGGCCCTCCTCGTCCATGACGCGGTGGACGTCCTTGACGTCGCTGGCGTCGCGGACGAAGGAGAGGGCGACCATGTCGCAGCCCATCCGCAGGGCGAAGCGCAGGTCGTCGACGTCCTTCTCGGAGAGGGCGGGGACGTTGACGGCGGCACCGGGCAGGTTGATGCCCTTGTGGTCGGAGATCACACCGCCCTCGATGACGATGGTCCTGACCCGCGGGCCCTCGACCTCGGTCACCCGCAGTTCGACGTTGCCGTCGTTGATCAGGATCTGGTCACCCTTGGCGACGTCGCCCGGGAGGCCCTTGTAGGTGGTGCCGCAGATGGACTTGTCGCCCGGGACGTCCTCGGTGGTGATGGTGAACTCGTCACCGCGCACCAGCTCGACGGGACCCTCGGCGAAGGTCTCGAGACGGATCTTGGGGCCCTGGAGGTCGGCGAGGACGCCGACCGCGCGCCCGGTGTCCTCGGAGACCTTCCGGACGCGGTCGTACCGCTCCTGGTGTTCTGCCTGGGACCCGTGGCTGAAGTTGAATCGGGCCACGTTCATACCTGCCTCGATGAGCGCTTTCAGCTGCTCATACGAGTCGACGGCGGGGCCCAGCGTGCAGACGATTTTGGAACGGCGCATGACCGGATCCTATCCGTTTGTTTCGTAGCGGAATATTCCGTCTGGCGGAAAGTCCAAGTGACTACTGGGTAACCAACGCGTACGCCTGGGAGGCGATCTCCAGTTCCTCATCGGTCGGCACCACGGCCACCGCCACCCGCGCGTGGTCCGGGGAGATCAGCCGGGGCTCCGGGGAGCGGACGGCGTTCGCCTCTGGGTCCAGCGCGAGGCCGAGCTGCTCCAGGCCGCTGATCGCCGCCTCCCGCACGGCGGAGGCGTTCTCGCCGACGCCCGCCGTGAACACCACCGCGTCCACCCGCCCCAGCACCGCCGTGTAGGCGCCGATGTACTTCTTCAGCCGGTGGACGTAGGACGCCAGCGCGAGCCCGGCCGCCTCGTCGCCCTCGCCCGCGCGCCGCGTCACCTCGCGCATGTCGTTGTCGCCGCACAGACCCAGCAGACCGCTCTTCTTGTTGAGGAGCGAGTCGATCTCGTCGACGGACAGCCCGGCCACCCGGGCCAGGTGGAAGATGACCGCCGGGTCCAGGTCGCCCGAGCGGGTCCCCATGACCAGGCCCTCCAGCGGGGTCAGGCCCATCGAGGTCTCCACGCAGACCCCGCCCCGCACCGCCGAGGCGGAGGCGCCGTTGCCCAGGTGCAGCACGATCACGTTCACGTCCTCCACCGCCCTGCCCAGCAGGGCGGCCGCCGCCCGCGAGACGTAGGCGTGGGACGTGCCGTGGAAGCCGTACCGCCGGATGGCGTACTTCTCGGCCGTCGCCGCGTCGATCGCGTACCGCGCCACGTGCTCCGGCATCGTGGAGTGGAAGGCGGTGTCGAAGACGGCCACCTGCGGCAGGTCCGCGCGCAGCTCGCGCGCCACCTCGATGCCGGTCACGTTCGCCGGGTTGTGCAGCGGGGCCAGCGGGATCAGGCTGCGGATCTCCGCCAGTACCTCCTCGTCCACCACCGTCGGCTGCGTGAACCGCGTCCCGCCGTGCACCACCCGGTGGCCCACGGCCGCGAGGTCGGGGGAGTCCAGGCCGAGGCCGTCGGCCGCCAGCTCCGCCGCGACCGCCCGCAGGGCGGCCCCGTGGTCCGGGATCGGGCCGAGCCGCTCGCGCCGGCCGCCCCGGGCGCCGGCTCCGGTGAGCGGCTCGTGCACCAGGCGGGAGGTCTCCTCGCCGATGCGCTCCACCAGGCCGACGGCGAGGCGGGAGCGGTCCGCCATGTCCAGCAGCTGGTACTTCACCGACGAGGACCCGGAGTTGAGGACGAGTACGCGCGTTGCGGTCACGATGGGGGATCTTTCCTTCGGGTGGAGGGGTTTACCGGGAGGGGGACTGCGGCTGCGACTGCGCCTGGATCGCGGTGATCGCCACGGTGGTGACGATGTCCTGGACCAGCGCGCCGCGCGAGAGGTCGTTGACCGGCTTGCGCAGGCCCTGGAGCACCGGGCCGACCGCGACGGCGCCCGCCGAACGCTGCACGGCCTTGTACGTGTTGTTGCCCGTGTTCAGGTCGGGGAAGATCAGCACGCTCGCCCGCCCGGCCACCTCGGAGCCCGGCAGCTTGGTCGCGGCCACCGAGGGCTCCACGGCGGCGTCGTACTGGATCGGGCCCTCGACGGCCAGGTCGGGGCGCTGCGCGCGGACGGTCTCGGTGGCCTTGCGGACCTTCTCCACGTCCGCTCCGGAGCCCGAGGTGCCCGTCGAGTACGAGAGCATCGCGATCCGCGGCTCGACCCCGAAGGCCGCCGCGGTGGCCGCCGACTGGACGGCGATGTCGGCGAGCTGCTCGGCGTCGGGATCCGGGTTGACCGCGCAGTCGCCGTAGACCAGGACCCGGTCGGCCAGGCACATGAAGAAGACCGAGGAGACGATGGAGGCCTCCGGCTTGGTCTTGATGATCTCGAAGGCCGGGCGGATGGTGGCGGCGGTGGAGTGCACCGAGCCGGAGACCATGCCGTCGGCCAGGCCCTCCTGGACCATCAGGGTGCCGAAGTAGTTGACGTCGGTGACCACGTCGTGGGCCAGCTCGACGGACATGCCCTTGTGCGCGCGGGCCTTGGCGTAGTACTCGGCGAAACGTTCCCGCAGCGGTGACGTCGCCGGGTCGATCAGCTGCGCGGCCGAGATGTCGACGCCCAGGTCGCCGGCCTTCTTCAGGATCGCCTGCTCCTCGCCCAGCAGCGTCAGGTCGCAGACCCCCCTGCGCAGCACCACGTCCGCGGCGCGCAGCACGCGCTCCTCGGTGCCCTCGGGCAGCACCACGCGGCGCCGCTCGGAGCGGGCCCGCTCCAGCAGCTCGTGCTCGAACATCATCGGGGTGACGCGCTCCGAGCGGGCCACCGACAGCAGCCCGCGCAGTTCGGCGGTGTCCACGTGCCGCTCGAAAAGGCCGAGCGCGGTCTCCAGCTTGCGCGGGGTCGCGGAGTTCAACCGGCTCTGGAGCGAGAAGAGTTCGGTGGCGGTCGGGAAGCTGTTGCCGGCCACCGAGACCACCGGGGTGCCGGGGGCGAGCTTCGAGGCCAGGGTGAGGACGTCCTCGGACGGGCGCTCGTTCAGGGTCAGCAGCACCCCGGCGATCGGCGGGGTGCCCGAAGCGTGCGCGGCCAGCGCCCCCACGACCAGGTCGGCGCGGTCGCCGGGCGTGACGACCAGGCAGCCGGGGGTCAGGGCGTTCAGGAAGTTCGGCAGCATCGCGCCGCCGAACACGAAGTCCACGGCGTCGCGGGCGAGCCCTGCGTCGTCGCCCAGCAGCACCTCGCCGCCGAGCGCCCGGGTGATCTGGGCGACGGTCGGGGCGGAGAGGGACTTGTCGTCCGGCAGCACGTAGCAGGGCACGGGGAGGCGGGCGGCGAGCCGCTCGGCTATGACGTCGCGGTCCTCGGGGGCCACCCGGTTCACGACCATGGCCACGACGTGGCAGCCCAGGCTCTCGTAGGCCCGGTGGGCGCTCTGGGCCTCGGCGCGCACGGCCTCGGCGGGGTGCCTGGTGCCGCCGACGACGGGCACGACGACGGCGCCGAGCTCGTTGGCGAGGCGGGCGTTCAGCGCCAGCTCGTCGGGCAGGTTGGTGTCGGCGTAGTCGGTGCCGAGCACGAGCATGACCTCGTAGTCACGGGCCACCCGGTGGTAGCGGTCGACCAGCCGGGAGACCAGCTCGTCGGCGCCCTTCTCGGCCAGGACGGCGGCGGCCTCGTGGTACTCCATCCCGTAGGCCGTGGCGGCGTCCTGCTCGATCCGGTACCGGGCCCTGAGCAGCTCGAAGAGCCGGTCCGGCGCGTCGTGCAGCAGGGGGCGGTACACGCCCACCCGGCCCGTCTGGCGCGTCAGGAGTTCCATGATCCCCAGCTCGACGACCTGTCGGCCGTCTCCCCGCTCGATACCGGTCACGTACACGCTGCGCGTCACGCGTGCTCTCCGTCCCATCTGGATGTCTCATTGATGTGGCTCGACCTCTTGACAATACCTCTGTCAGTGGATAGGGCGCCCCTGGGAATGGGTCCGGCCGGGAGGGACGAAAGACCGCGCGGGGCGGTGGCGCCGGACGGCGCACCCCTCCCTGAACGTGGAACAATCGGACAGGCGACATCAATACGCCTTACATATGTACGGCCGGCCGGCCGCGCGCACCCCCGCGTACGGCCGGAGCCGACCGGGAGCAGGAGACACAGGACGATGCGTATCGGAGTTCTCACCGCAGGCGGCGACTGCCCGGGCCTGAACGCCGTCATCCGGTCGGTCGTACACCGTGCCCTGGTCGGACACGGGGACGAGGTCATCGGCTTCGAGGACGGCTTCAAGGGCCTCCTCGACGGCCACTACCGCCCCCTGGACATCAACGCCGTCAGCGGCATCCTGGCCCGCGGCGGCACGATCCTCGGCTCGGCGCGCATGGAGCGCGCCCGGCTGCACGAAGCCGCGGAGAACGCCCACGAACTGGCGAGGCGTTACGGCATCGACGCGCTCATCCCGATCGGCGGCGAAGGCACCCTGACGGCCGCCCGGATGCTCGCGGACGCCGGGATGCCGGTCGTCGGCGTGCCGAAGACCATCGACAACGACATCTCCTCCACCGACCGCACCTTCGGCTTCGACACCGCCGTCACCGTCGCCACCGAGGCCATAGACCGCCTCAAGACCACCGCCGAGTCGCACCAGCGCGTGATGGTCGTCGAGGTCATGGGCCGCCACGCCGGCTGGATCGCCCTGGAGTCCGGCATGGCCGGCGGCGCCCACGGCATCTGCCTGCCCGAGCGCCCCTTCGAGGTGGACGCCCTGGTGAAGATGGTGGAGGAACGCTTCGCCCGGGGGAAGAAGTTCGCCGTCGTCTGCGTCGCCGAGGGCGCGCACCCGGCCGCGGGCTCCATGCCGTACGAGAAGGGCGCCATCGACCAGTACGGCCACGAGCGCTTCGCCGGCATCGGCAACCGCCTGGCCATCGAGCTGGAGCACCGGCTCGGCAAGGAGGCCCGCCCGGTCATCCTCGGCCACGTCCAGCGCGGCGGTGTGCCGACCGCGTACGACCGCGTCCTGGCCACCCGGTTCGGCTGGCACGCCGTCGAGGCCGTGCACCGCGGGGACTTCGGCAACATGACCGCCCTGCGCGGCACCGACATCGTGATGGCCCCGCTGGCCGCGGCCGTCACCGAGCTGAAGACCGTCCCCGACCACCGCATGTACGAGGCCGAGTCGGTCTTCTGACCGGCCGGGCGCCGCTCGCGCGCGATGTCCTACCCCGCGCCGCCGGCCAGGGCCCAGAAGCGGTCCGTGATCTCCGCGAGGAACTGCCGGCCCGCGTCGCCGGTACTGGCCGAGCCGCCCGCGCCGCCCCAGTTGAGGGTGGCCAGCATCCGCGACTGGTAGTCGTCGTGCAGGAGCCCGAGGACGTGCTCCAGGTGGGCCTTGGGCACCGGCAGCAGCTTGCCCAGCGGCTTCACGTAGGCCTGCCAGCGGGTGGTGACCGCGCTGCGCAGCAGCTCGGCGAGCTCGTCGTGCTTGCCGGTCGCCGTCACGAACTGGGCCAGCGTCAGCCCGAGCACCGAGGCGAGGGCGGCGGACTGCCGCTCGTTGCCCTTCCAGCGCCCGGTGTCCTCCATCTTCCGGTACGCGTTCGCCTCCAGCCCGACGCGGCGGGCCAGGTCCTCGGGGTCCAGGCCGCGGGCGATGCGGTGTTCCCGCAGGGTGACGGGCTCGGCCAGAAGCTCCGCGGGGGAGCACCAGAGCACGCCGGCCAGGGCCGTGAGCTCGGTGGAGGTGGGCGACTGCTCGCCCCGCTCCCAGGCCATCACGGTCTCCGGTGCGACGAGCAGTCCGTACTGGGCCCGCAGGCCGTAGGCGACATGGCCGGGAGCCATGCCCAGGGCCGCGCGCAGGCGGCGCGCGGCGGGGGCGTTGAAAGGGGGGCTGGAGTGCACAGGGCACACGGTAGGAGTGGCCAAGGAGTGACGGCTACAGACTATTCAAACAAGCCCATAACTCGTAGGAAAGTCCTATGGAGTTCATGACTTTGGGCGGTTTTCCCGGCGACTGTCCGGTAATCGGATCATGGGAAGATCCATTTACAGCGTACGGATTCAGCCACTCCATTTCAGGTGACCCGGCAAGCCCGTCGAGTGATCCCGGTCACAGCACCTGAACCGGCCGTCCCTCCCGTCCGTGATCCATATCGGGGCCCTCGCATACGGGGGTGGCGAGGGCCCCCAGGCCGGGGCCCCGACACCGCGGGAACGCCTCCCGCGCCCCTCTTCCGCGTCCGCTCCTCTTTCCTTGACGTCGGCGTCAGGGAATACGGTCGGGCCATGCGCATCGGCGAACTGGCGAAGCGGGCCGGGACCAGCACCCGGACGCTCAGGTACTACGAATCACGCGGGCTGCTTGCGGCCCGCCGCACCGGCAACGGCTACCGCGACTACGACGAGGACGACCTGCGCCTGCTGCGGCAGATCCGCACCCTCCAGGACTTCGGCTTCGAGCTGGAGGAGACCCGGCCGTTCGTCGAGTGCCTGCGCGCCGGCCACCCGGCCGGCGACTCCTGCCCGGCCTCGCTCGCGGTGTACCGCCGCAAGCTCGCCGAGCTGGACGGCCTGATCGGCCAGCTGGCCGACGTCCGCGAGCAGGTCGCCCGCCAGCTGTCCGCGGCCGAGGAGGCCGCCGCGGAAGCCGTACCGCGCTGTGAGATGACCGGCTGACCCGCCGGCCGCGGGCATCCGCCCGCGACCGGACGCGGCGGGCCGCCGCGTCACCAGACATCGGACGTGAGAGGGGAACGACATGATCCACGCCAAGGGTGTGGCAGAAGTGACCGACGAGGACTTCGCGGCGGAGGTGCTGGCCGAACGGGGCCGGCCCGTACTGGTGGAGTTCACCGCGGACTGGTGCGGTCCCTGCCGCCAGCTCGCCCCCGTGCTCTCCGCCATCGCCGCCGAGGAGGCGGCCCGCCTCAAGGTCGTCCAGATCGACGCGGACAGCAACCCCGGCGCCGTCACGCGCTACGGGGTGCTGTCCATGCCGACCATGCTCGTCTTCCGCGACGGCGAACCCGTCAAGCAGGTGGTCGGAGCCCGCGCCAAGCGCCGGCTGCTTCAGGAGCTCGACGAGGTGTGGCTCACGGCCTGAGCCAGACCGTCGCCATCGGCGGGAGCGTCATCCGCAGGCTCACCGCACGCCCCTGGGCCGGCACCGGCTCGGGGCGCAGCGGCCGGGCGTGGTGGACGCCGCTCCCGCCGTACGCCTCCATGTCCGTGTTGAGGACCTCCCGCCACTGCGGCACCTCCTCCGGGACCCCGATCCGGTAGCCGTGCCGGACCACGGGGGAGAAGTTCGACACGCACAGCAGCTGCGAACCGTCCTGCGCGTACCGCAGGAAGGCGAACACGTTGTCGTCCGAGGCGTCCGCCTCGACCCAAGCGAAGCCCTCCGGCACCGAGTCCCGCTCCCACAGCGCCGGAGCCGCTCCGTACGCCCGGTTCAGGTCGCGCACCAGGTCGCGCACCCCCCGGTGGTCGCCGGCCGCCGGATACGCCGGGTCCAGCACCCACCAGTCCGGCCCGTAGGCCTCCGACCATTCGGAACCCTGCGCGAACTCCTGTCCCATGAACAGTAGTTGCTTGCCCGGATGGGCCCACATGAAGCCCAGGTAGGCGCGGTGCGTGGCCCGCTGCTGCCACCAGTCCCCCGGCATCTTCGACACCAGCGCGCGCTTGCCGTGCACCACCTCGTCGTGCGAGATCGGCAGGACGTAGTTCTCGCTGAAGGCGTACACCATCGCGAAGGTCATGTCGTGGTGGTGGTACTTGCGGTGCACCGGCTCCTTCGACACGTACCGCAGGGTGTCGTGCATCCAGCCCATGTTCCACTTCAGGCCGAAGCCCAGGCCGCCCGAGTCCGTCGGCCGCGTGACCCCGTCCCAGGCCGTGGACTCCTCCGCGATGGTCACCACTCCCGGGCAGCGCCGGTAGACCGTCGCGTTCATCTCCTGGAGCAGCGCCACCGCGTCCAGGTCCTCCCGGCCGCCGTGCTCGTTCGGCGACCAGTCGCCCTCGTCGCGCGAGTAGTCCAGGTACAGCATCGAGGCCACCGCGTCCACGCGCAGCCCGTCCACGTGGAACTCCTGGCACCAGTAGACGGCGTTGGCGACGAGGAAGTTGCGGACCTCCTTGCGCCCGTAGTCGAACTCCAGCGTCCCCCAGTCCGGGTGCGCGGCCCGGCGCGGGTCCTGGTGCTCGTACAGCGGCCGGCCGTCGAACTCCGCGAGCGCCCACTCGTCGCGCGGGAAGTGCGCGGGCACCCAGTCGACGATCACCCCGATCCCGGCCCGGTGCAGCGCGTCCACCAGCAGGCGGAAGTCGTCCGGGGTGCCCATCCGCGAGGTCGGCGCGTAGAAACCGGTGACCTGGTAGCCCCAGGAGCCGCCGAAGGGGTGCTCGGCGACCGGCATGAACTCCACGTGCGTGAAGCCGAGCTCCTTGACGTACGCGGGGAGCTGGTCGGCCAGCTGCCGGTAGCTCAGCCCCGGCCGCCAGGACGCCAGGTGCAGCTCGTACACCGAGAACGGCGCCTGGTGCGCCGGGCGGGCGGCGCGCGTGGCCATCCACTCGGCGTCCTGCCACACGAACCGCGAGGCGGTGACCACCGAGGCGGTGGCCGGCGGCACCTCGGCGTACTGCGCCATCGGGTCGGCGCGCAGCGTGTGGCTGCCGTCCGGGCGCGTGATGTCGTACTTGTACAGGGTGCCCTCGCCGACACCGGGCAGGAACAGCTCCCACACCCCGCTGGAGCCGAGCGAGCGCATCGGGTGGGCGAGCGAGTCCCAGTACGAGAAGTCCCCGGTGACCCGCACCCCCTGGGCGTTGGGCGCCCACACCGTGAAGCGGGTGCCGGCCACGCCCTGGTGCTCCATCGGCCGGGCGCCGAGCGCCGTCCACAGCTCCTCGTGGCGGCCCTCGCCGATCAGGTGCAGGTCCAGCTCCCCCAGGGCGGGCAGGAACCGGTAGGGGTCGTCGACCTCGATCTCGACGCTGTCGTACGCCACCAGCAGCCGGTAGTCCGGCACCCCGGTCAGCGGCAGCAGCCCGGAGAACAGCCCGTCGCCCTCGTCGAAGAGCTCGGCCCGCAGCCCCTTGGCCACGACGGTGACGGTCTTCGCGAACGGGCGCAGCACGCGGAAGACGACCCCGCCGCGCTGCGCACGGGCACCCAGCACCCCGTGCGGGTCGTGGTGGCGGCCCTCCAGCAGCCGGGCCCGCTCCTCCCCGCCCAGCGGGGGCGCCGGCCGGACCCCGTGCGGCGGGGCGGCGCGGCGGGCCCGCGGGGCCCGGGGGCGCTTGGCGGGTCCGGCCCCGGGATCGGCTGCCGCTACGGCCTCGGGCTCGGCTGCGGGTTCGGCTGCCGCTACGGCCTCGGGCTCGGCTGCGGGTACGGCTGCGGCTTCCTCGCGGACGGTCGGTGACGGCTGTCGTGCGGCGCTCACGCGAGCGGCCTCCTCGGGGGCTTCGGATGCGGGGCGGGGGCGGTGCCGGGAACCGGCGGGGGCATGCGGTGTGCGGGCCGCTGCGGCTCCGACAGCCGGCGGATCGCCGCCATCGGGACGTGCAGCCAGTCGGGGCGGTGCCGGGACTCGTACCGGGCCTCGTACACCGCCTTGTCGGTCTCGTACGCCCGCAGCAGGACCGGGTCCTCGCGCGGGTCGCGCCCGGTGGTGCGGGCGTAGCCCTCGCAGAACGCGGTCCGGCAGGCGTCCGCCCAGGCCGGGGCGAAGGGCCGGTGCGAGCGGGCGGCGTAGTCGAAGGAGCGCAGTATCCCGGCGACGTCGCGGACCGCCGGCTCGGGGCGGCGGCGGTCGGCCAGCGGCCGGGCCGGCTCCCCCTCGAAGTCGATCAGCGCCCAGCCGCCGTCGGCGGTGCGCAGGGTCTGGCCCAGGTGCAGGTCGCCGTGGATGCGCTGGGCGTGGACCCCGGTGCCCCGGGAGGCGGCCAGCGCGTCGAAGGCGCCGCGCAGCCCGGCCTCGTACGGCCGCAGCGCGGGAACCTCGCGGCAGGTGGCGGCCAGCCGGGCGGTCATCCCCGCGGCGAGCCGCGCGGTCTGCTCGGGGCCCAGGGCGACGGTGGGCAGGGCGGCCGCGAGCGCGCTGTGCACCTCGGCGGTGGCCCGCCCCAGCGCGTGCGCCTCGGCGGTGAAGTCCGCCCCCGCCCGGAGTCTGCGCAGGGCCAGCTGCCAGCCGTCGTCGGAGCCGCGCAGGTAGGGCTGGAGCACGCCCAGGGTCAACGGTTCTCCACTGGCCGGCTGGGCCTCGTACCAGGCGACCGGGGCGGGTACGCGGGTGCAGCCGGCGGCGGCCAGGGCCCTCGGCAGCTCCAGGTCCGGGTTGACGCCGGGACCGACCCGGCGGAACACCTTGAGGATGTACGCGTCCCCGTAGATCAGCGAGGAGTTCGTCTGCTCCCCGGACAGCGGCCGGGGGGCCAGTCCGGCCGCGACGGGCGCGTCCGGGTCCCGGTCGAAGCGGAGCGGGCCCAGCGCCCCGGGGGCGCGCAATCGTTCCAGCAGCAGGGCGGCCAGCCTGGGGTCGCCCAGCGCCTCGTACACGGCCCGGCCCGCGTACGGGCCGTCCGGGGCGTGCCCGATCAGCGCGGGCGCGAGGGCGGGCGGGAGCGGGGAGGGGCGGATGCCCAGCAGGAGCTGGTAGCAGTCCCCGTCCACGTCCAGGAGCAGGTGCAGCAGTTGGGGGGTGGTGCCCGGCGGCAGCAGTTCGGCCGCCGAGACGGCCTCGATCCTGTCGATCCGGCGTCCCTTGCCGGCGAACCAGCGCTGTGCGGGCAGCCAGTCCCGCAGCATCGGTTCGAGTACGGCGGTCGCGGCTCTTCCCGTGATACCGGCGGCCCGGTCGGCCGTGAGCCGGCTCCGGGCGGATGCAGCCTCCGACATGGCGTCGCGTCCTTTCCCCGGGCCGTCACAGAATGCGCAGAGTGTCCCGGATGTGCGGCAGTTGCTACTCCGGTATGTGCGAGTGTCGGGTCAGGATGATCCGTACAGGGGGCGGGCCGTTGACCCAAAGGAGTGCCCGCCCCGTACCCGGTCCCTCAGTCGGCGCGCTGGTCGCTGCGGAGCCGGAACCAGTAGAAGCCGTGGCCCGCCAGGGTCAGCAGGTACGGCCACTCGCCGATCGGCGGGAAGCGCACGTCACCCGTGAGCTCCACCGGAACCCGCCCGTTGAACGACCGCAGGTCCAGCTCGGTGGGCTGCGCGAAGCGCGAGAAGTTGTGCACGCACAGCACCAGGTCGTCCCCGAATTCGCGCAGGAACGCGAGCACCGCCGGGTTGGTCGAGGGCAGTTCGGTGTACGAACCGAGCCCGAAGGCGGGGTTCGCCTTGCGGATCTCGATCAGCCTGCGGGTCCAGTGCAGCAGTGACGAGGGCGATGCCATGGCCGCCTCGACATTGGTGACCTGGTACCCGTAGACCGGGTCCATGATGACCGGCAGGTTCAGCCTGCCCGGATCGCAGGAGGAGAAACCGGCGTTGCGGTCGGGAGTCCACTGCATGGGCGTGCGCACGCCGTCGCGGTCGCCGAGCCAGATGTTGTCGCCCATGCCGATCTCGTCGCCGTAGTAGAGCACCGGCGAGCCGGGCAGCGACAGCAGCAGGGCGGTGAACAGCTCCATCTGGTTGCGGTCGTTGTCCAGGAGCGGGGCGAGCCGGCGCCGGATGCCGATGTTCGCCCGCATCCGCGGGTCCTTGGCGTACTCGGCGTACATGTAGTCGCGCTCTTCGTCCGTGACCATCTCGAGGGTGAGTTCGTCGTGGTTGCGCAGGAAGATGCCCCACTGGCAGCGGTCCGGGATCGCCGGGGTCTTGGCCAGGATCTCGGAGACGGGGTAGCGCGACTCTCTTCGTACGGCCATGAAGATGCGCGGCATGACCGGGAAGTGGAAGGCCATGTGGCACTCGTCCCCGCCCTTCGCGAAGTCGCCGAAGTAGTCGACGACGTCCTCGGGCCACTGGTTCGCCTCGGCGAGCAGCACGGTGTCGGGGTAGTGCGCGTCGATCTCCGCCCGGACGCGCTTGAGCAGCGCGTGGGTGCGGGGCAGGTTCTCGCAGTTGGTGCCCTCCTCGGCGTAGAGGTAGGGCACGGCGTCGAGGCGGAAGCCGTCGATGCCGAGGTCCAGCCAGAAGCGCAGCGCCGAGATGATCTCCTCCTGGACGGCCGGGTTCTCGAAGTTGAGGTCCGGCTGGTGCGAGAAGAAGCGGTGCCAGTAGTACTGCTTGCGCAGGGGGTCGTACGTCCAGTTCGAGGTCTCGGTGTCGATGAAGATGATGCGGGCGTCCTGGTACTGCTTGTCGTTGTCGGCCCACATGTAGTAGTCCCCGTACGGTCCGTCCGGGTCCTTGCGCGACTGCTGGAACCACTCGTGCTGGTCGCTGGTGTGGTTCATGACGAAGTCGATGATCACGCGCATGCCGCGGGTGTGCGCGGCGTCCACGAACTCCACGAAGTCGGCGAGGTCGCCGAACTCGGGGAGCACGGAGGTGTAGTCGGAGACGTCGTAGCCGCCGTCTCGCAGCGGTGAGGCGAAGAACGGCGGCAGCCACAGGCAGTCGACGCCGAGCCACTGGAGGTAGTCCAGCTTCGCGGTGAGCCCCTGGAGGTCCCCGACGCCGTCGCCGTTGCTGTCGTGGAAGGAGCGGACGAGGACCTCGTAGAAGACCGCCCGCTTGAACCAGTCGGGATCGCGGTCCTTGGCGGGGGTGTCCTCGAAGGTGTCGTGGACGGGATCGTTGATGATCATGTGGTGGGTGACCCTCCGGTGGGCGGGGACGGTCGCAGGGCGGCCAGGACGTGCGCGGGGCTGCGGCCCGGTTCCAGGCGCACGTAGTTCGCCCTGCCCCAGTGGTAGGTGTCGCCGGTGAGCTCGTCGCGCACCGCGAGGGACCCGTGCCAGTCGAGGCCGAGTACCGGCATGTCCAACGAGACGGTCGCCTCCTGGGTGTGGTGCGGATCGAGGTTGACGACCACCAGTACGGAATTGCCTGCGGAGTGCTTCGAATAGGCGATCACCTGTTCGTTGTCGGTCGGGTGGAAGTGGATGTCGCGCAGCTGCTGGAGGGCCGGATTGCGCCGGCGCACCCGGTTGAGGGTGGTGATCAGCGGGGCGATGGAGCGGCCCTCGCGGTCGGCGGCGGCCCAGTCGCGCGGCCGCAGCTCGTACTTCTCGGAGTCCAGGTACTCCTCGCTGCCCTCCCGGACCGGCTCGTTCTCGCAGAGCTCATAGCCCGCGTAGACGCCCCAGGTGGGGGAGAGGGTGGCGGCGAGGACCGCCCGGACCTCGAAGGCGGCCCGGCCGCCCTTCTGGAGGTACTCGTGGAGGATGTCGGGCGTGTTGACGAAGAAGTTCGGCCGCATCACGGAGGCCGAGTGGGTGCCCGACAGCTCGGTCAGGTATTCGGTCAGCTCGGCCTTGGTGTTGCGCCAGGTGAAATAGGTGTACGACTGCTGGAAGCCGACCGAGGCGAGCGCGCGCATCATGGCGGGCCGGGTGAAGGCTTCCGCCAGGAAGATCACGTCGGGGTCGGACTTGTTGATCTCCGCGATCACCTTCTGCCAGAACACGACCGGCTTGGTGTGCGGATTGTCGACGCGGAAGATCCGCACGCCGTGGTCCATCCAGTGGCGCAGGATCCGGACCGTCTCCTGGACGATGCCGGCCATGTCCGCGTCGAAGTGGATCGGGAAGATGTCCTGGTACTTCTTCGGCGGGTTCTCCGCGTACGCGATGGTCCCGTCGGCCCGGTGGCGGAACCACTCCGGGTGCTTCTCCACCCACGGGTGGTCGGGGGAGCACTGGAGGGCGAAGTCGAGGGCGATCTCCATGCGCAGGTCACGGGCGCGCGCGACGAAGGCGTCGAAGTCCTCCAGGGTGCCGAGGTCGGGGTGGACGGCGTCGTGGCCGCCCTCCGTCGACCCGATCGCCCAGGGCACGCCCGGATCCCAACTCCCCGCGGAGAGGGTGTTGTTGGGGCCCTTGCGGAACGTCGACCCGATCGGGTGGATCGGCGGCAGGTAGACCACGTCGAAACCCATGGCGGCGATGGCCGGCAGCCGCTCGGCGGCGGTGCGGAAGGTCCCGCTGACCGGGGGCTTGCCGGGCTCCAGCACCGCTCCCTCGGAGCGGGGGAACATCTCGTACCAGGAACCGAAGAGGGCCCGCTTGCGTTCGACCATCAGGGCCAGCGGCTTGGCGGCCGTGACCAGCTCCCGGTACGGGCGCCGGGCGAGCGCCGCGTCCACCGCGGGTGCGAGCGCGGCCGCGTACCGCTGCGCGGCCGGGCGGTCCTCGTCGCGCATCGCGTCGGCGGCGGCCAGCACGGCTTCGCGGCCGTCCCGCTTGGGAATCCTGGCGGCCGCGCGCTCGTAGAGCTCCGCGCCCTCCAGGAGGGTCAGCCCGGTGTCGAGGTCCGCCGGGATCTTCACCGCGGCATGGGCCCGCCAGGTGGCGACCGGATCGCTCCACGCCTCGACGGTGTACGTCCACCTCCCCTCGACCTCGGCGGACACCCGCGCCCCCCACCGGTCGGTGCCGGGGGCGAGTTCGCGCATCGGGACCGGTGGGCGCAGCCGCCCGGTCGGGTCCCGCAGGACGACATGGGCGGAGACGGCGTCGTGGCCCTCGCGGAACACGGTGGCGGAGATCTCGAAGACCTCGTCGACGACCGCCTTGGCGGGTCTGGCGCCGCAGTCGACGGCGGGGCGGACGTCCAGCACGGGAATGCGACCGATCATGATGGGATCACCTGGGGGCAGTTCGCAGGGCTCGGTGACGGGCCAGCCGGAATCGCGGCTGGTAGTGCACGCTCTGTTCGCTCTGTTTCTAGCCGCTCGGAAGACGGCTGGGCTGCGGGCATGGCCGCTCCTGTCCGCGTTCACTCGGGTGGCGGGGAAAGGTTGTGGGCGGGTGCGCCGTGCGTGTATCGCGTGTACCCGCTCAGCCCTTCCCATTCACGACCCGCCCAATCCGAGCTCTCGGCCAACTACTCGTACGTAGCCGGAAGCGACCCTTCGGCGAGCGGCTCGGCGTGCGCCGAGGCTCCGTCAAGTCGGGGAGAATGTACCGGTGGACACCGGAACACCACCCGCCCCCCGAGTCCCTCCGACCGCTTCCGCCCCCTGGGGCACGGCCGCCCAGCCGGTGTTCGCGCTGCCCTGCGGGATGGTGCTGAGGCCCTGGCGGGAGGCGGACGCCCCCGTGCCGGCCGCCGCGTACGAGGACCCCGACATTCGGCACTGGAACCGGCCGGAGCCCGAGACCCCGGCCTCGGCGGCCGCCCGGATCGCCCGCTGGAACCGGCGGTGGACCGAGCAGCGGGCGGCCGTCTGGGCGGTGGCCGCGTCACCCGGCGCCCCGGCCGTGGGCCTGACCGGCCTCGCCGACGTCGACGCGGCGGGCGGCAGCGCGGAATTCGTGTACTGGCTGCTGCCGGCCGGACGCGGCCGCGGCGTCATGCCGCAGGCGGTGGCCGCGGTGTCCGAGTGGGCCTTCCGCACGGCCGGCCTGCACCGCCTGCGGATCTGCCATTCGGTGGCCAACCCGGCCTCCTGCGCCGTCGCCCTGAAGGCCGGCTTCCCCCTGGAGGGCACGATGCGCGGCGCCCTGCGACACGCCGACGGCTGGCACGACGAGCACCTGCACGCCCGCCTGGCGACCGACGCCTGACGACCCGTCCGCGACGCCTGGCCGGCAGGAGGCGGGATGGCCGGGGAGCGGGAGACGGCCTAACCTTCCGGGGGGCGACGCGCGGGCACACAGCGTGGTGCGGTCGCTCCGATCCGTCATCCCCTGCCAAGGTGGAGCGTGTGAAGGCCATCCGTCGATTCACCGTGCGCCCCGTCCTCCCCGACCCCCTGATGCCGCTCTCCGACCTCGCGCGCAACCTGCGCTGGTCTTGGCATACGGAAACCCGTGAACTCTTCCATTCCGTCGACCCCGAAGGCTGGCAGGCCGCCGGCGGCGACCCCGTCCGGCTGCTCGGCGCCGTGCCCGCCTCCCGGCTCGAGGAACTCGCCGGCGACCGGCGGTTCCTGCGGCGGCTCGCCGTCGCCGCCGCCGACCTCGAGGACTACCTCCACGGCGGGAGGTGGTACCAGACCGCCGAGAACCACGCCGAGCTCCCCGCCGCCATCGCCTACTTCTCCCCCGAGTTCGGCATCACCGCCGCCCTGCCCCAGTACTCCGGCGGTCTGGGGATCCTCGCCGGGGACCACCTCAAGGCCGCCAGCGACCTCGGTGTCCCGGTCATCGGCGTCGGCCTGCTCTACCGGCACGGCTACTTCCGCCAGTCGCTCTCCCGCGACGGCTGGCAGCAGGAGCACTACCCGGTGCTGGACCCCCACGAGCTGCCCCTGTCCCTGCTGCGGCAGGAGGACGGCGCCCCCGCCCGGGTGTCGCTGACCCTGCCCGGCGGGCGGTCGTTGCACGCGCACATCTGGCAGGCCCGGGTGGGACGCGTACCGCTGCTCCTGCTCGACTCCGACGTCGAGGACAACGACCCCGCCGCCCGCGACGTGACCGACCGCCTCTACGGCGGCGGCAGCGACCACCGGCTGCTCCAGGAGATGCTGCTGGGCATCGGCGGGGTCCGGGCCGTGCGGACGTACTGCCGGATCACCGGCCACGCCGACCCCGAGGTATTTCACACCAACGAGGGACACGCCGGCTTCCTCGGCCTGGAACGCATGAGGGAACTGGAGGGCGAGCACGACCTCGGCTTCGACGCCGCGCTCGAAGCCGTCCGCGCCGGAACCGTGTTCACCACGCACACCCCCGTCCCCGCCGGCATCGACCGCTTCGAGCGCTCGCTCGTCGCCCGGCACTTCGGCGAGGGCGGCGAGCTCCCCGGCGTGCCGGTCGAGCGGATCCTGGAGCTGGGCGCCGAGTCGTACCCAGGCGGCGACCCCGGCGTGTTCAACATGGCCGTCATGGGCCTGCGCCTCGCCCAGCGCGCCAACGGGGTCTCCACCCTGCACGGCGCGGTCAGCCGGGGCATGTTCGCCGGGCTCTGGCCGGGCTTCGACGCCGCCGACGTGCCCATCGCCTCCGTGACCAACGGGGTGCACGCCCCGACCTGGGTCGCCCCCGAGGTCATGCGGCTCGGCGCCCGGCAGATCGGGGCCGGGCGGACCGAGGACGCCCTCGCGGTGGGCGCCTCCGCCCGCTGGGACGCCGTCGCGCAGATCGCCGACCAGGACGTGTGGGACGTACGCCGGGCCCTGCGCGAGCAGCTGGTCCAGGAGGTGCGCGACCGGCTGCGCGCCTCGTGGAAGCAGCGCGGGGCCGCCGACACCGAACTGGGCTGGGTGGACTCCGTCCTCGACCCGGACGTGCTCACCATCGGCTTCGCCCGGCGCGTGCCCTCGTACAAGCGGCTGACGCTGATGCTGCGCGACCCGGAGCGGCTGCGCCGGCTGCTGCTGGACCCGGACCGCCCGGTGCAGATCGTCGTCGCGGGCAAGGCGCACCCGGCCGACGACGGCGGCAAGCGGCTCGTGCAGGAGCTGGTGCGCTTCTCCGACGACCCGCGCGTGCGCCACCGGATCGTCTTCCTGCCGGACTACGGCATGGCCATGGCGCAGAAGCTCTACCCGGGCTGCGACGTCTGGCTGAACAACCCGCTGCGGCCCCTGGAGGCCTGCGGCACCAGTGGGATGAAGGCCGCCCTGAACGGCTGCCTGAACCTGTCGGTCCTGGACGGCTGGTGGGACGAGTGGTTCGAGCCCGACTTCGGCTGGGCCATCCCCACCGCCGACGGGCTCGGGACGGACGAGGACCGCCGCGACGACCTGGAGGCGGCCGCCCTCTACGAGCTGATCGAGGAGCGGGTCGCGCCCCGCTTCTACGACCGGGACGGACGGGCCGGCCTGCCCGTGCGGTGGATCGAGATGGTCCGGCGCACCCTGGTCTCCCTGGGCCCGAAGGTGCTCGCGGGGCGGATGGTGCGGGAGTACGTGGAGCGGCTCTACACCCCCGCCGCGCTCTCCCACCGGGCCCTGACCCCGCCCGCCGCCCGGGACCTCGCCTGGTGGAAGGGGCGCGTCCGGGCGTCCTGGCCGCAGGTCGCCGTCGAGCACGTGGAGGCCGTCGCCGCCACGCCCGTGGGCGGCACGGCCGAACTGGGGGCCACCCTCACCCTGCGGGTGCGGGTGGCGCTGGACACGCTCGCGGCGGAGGACGTGGAGGTGCA
The DNA here is from genome assembly GCF_040651895.1 of Streptomyces sp. NPDC048352. Taxonomy (NCBI): domain Bacteria; kingdom Bacillati; phylum Actinomycetota; class Actinomycetes; order Kitasatosporales; family Streptomycetaceae; genus Streptomyces; species Streptomyces sp. NPDC048352. Next base: position 108,071 of record NZ_JBEZKZ010000009.1, on the reverse strand, counting down.
GGCCGTCGCGGGCCGGGTCGACGCCCAGGACGTGATCCGGGACGGGCGGGTCTTCCCGCTCAAGCCCGCCGCCGGGCCCGACCTGGACGGCCGCTGGGTGTACGAGGGCCCGCTCGCCCTCGACCGCACCGGGCCCTTCGGGTACACCGTGCGGGTCCTGCCGGCGCACCCGCTGCTGGCGACCCCGGCCGAGCTGGGCCTGGTCGCCGCCCCGGTGGACACCGGGGAGCGCGGCGGGGTCCTGCTGCGCTGAGGGCGCCCGGCCGGCGTCCGCCGCCCCGGTGCCCGTACGTCCGTACGGGCACCGGGGCGGCCGCGCGCCGGGAGGGTGAACCTTCGAACGCGCTGTGCATGGCGGCCGCCGCGGCCGGCCGGTCCGCTCCTAGGCTGCCCCGGGACGTCCACCGGAACAGGTCTCCCCGCACCCGAGAAACGGACCTTCACATGCGTCTTCGCTCCACCGCCGCGGCCGCCCTCCTCGCCTCCCTCGCGCTCGTCCTGCCCGCCGCCGGCCAGTCCCTCGCCAACGACCACGACCGCGACACCCTCGGCGAGCTGCGCTACCGGTTCACGGACGGCAACGGCGACGTGCGCCGCGCGTCGATCGAGCCCGCCGACAACGACACCTGCTACCGGCTGACGCACACCTCGTCGAACCGGTCCGCCTTCTGGGTGGAGAACGACACGGAGTCCATCGCCGTCCTCTTCCGGGACAGCACCTGCGGCGGTGAGGCCCAGGAGGTCCTCGAACCCGGGGAGCGGGCGCGCGACCTGTCGGTGCGGTCGGTGCTCTTCAAGCCGAGCGGGCACCACCACGGCAACCACGACGGCCGTGACGACTGGTCGGACGACTGGTCGGACGACGAGGACCGCGGCATCGCCCGCCCCGGGCAGGGCCGCGGCCCCGTCGGGGGCGACTACGTCCGGAACGTCCTGCGCCGCGTGGGCTGAGCGGCGCGGGGCGAACGGAAGGGCCCGCCACCCCGTGCGGGGTGGCGGGCCCTCCTCGTGGAACAGGGCCGCCCGGGGAGGTCTTCTCCCGGGCGGCCCCGTGGTCTGGCGGTTCAGCGGTGGTTCACATCCGGCCCCGGCGGGGTCAGAAGGTGAGCTTCCAGCTGTCGATCTTGCCGGTGTCCAGGCTCGCGTTGTCGTTGACCCGGAGCTTCCACACGCCCTGGGCGACCTCGGTGGAGGCGTCCACCGTGTAGCTCTTGACGATGTTGTCCGCACTGCCGCCGGAGCGGTTGTGCAGGTTGTAGACGCTGCCGTCGGGCGCGACCAGGTCGACCTTCAGGTCACCGATGTAGGTGTGGACGATGTTGACGTCCACCTTGAGCGTGCTCGGGGCGTTGCCGGTACGGGTCACCGTGATCGGGGACTCGACGGTCGCGTTGTCGGCGATCGCGTAGTCGGCGGTGTTCTCGAACACGTTCTGCTGGGAGGTGCCGACGGTCCAGGTGAAGGACGCCGTACCCGTCTTGGCCGCGGAGTCGGTCACCGTGACGGTCACGTTGGACGTGCCCGCGGTGGTGGCCGTACCCGAGATCAGACCGGTCGAGGAGTTGATCGACAGGCCGGCCGGCAGGCCGGTCGCCGCGTAGCTCAGCGCACCCGGGTTGGTGCTGCTCGCCTGGACCTGGAGGCTCACGGCGGTGTTGACCTGGGTGGTCTGGTTGGCGATCGGGCTGACCGTCACACCGCTCGTGACGCGCGGGCCGACGTTGATGGCGGCCCAGGCGTTGGCGACGTTGTTGTACGTGGCCGAGCCCTGGCCGTACAGGTCGGCGGCGGCCTTCAGCGTCTGGACGCGGGCGTCGGCGTAGTTGGTGGTCGACTTGAAGTAGCCCACCGTCAGCGCGCGGAACCAGATCTTCGCGGCGGCCTCGCGGCCGATCGCGGTGACCGGGAGGCCGTCGGAGGTCGGCGAGTCGTAGCTCACGCCGTTGATGACCTTGGCGCCGGAGCCCTCGGAGGCCAGGTAGAACCAGTGGTTGGCCGGGCCCGAGGAGTAGTGGACGTCGACGCCGCCGATGCCCGAGTACCAGGCGTCCTTGGAGGAGCCGTCCTTGCTCGGCTTGTCCATGTAGCGCAGCGGGGTGCCGTTGCCCCGGATGTCGATCTTCTCGCCGACCAGGTAGTCGCCGACGTCCTGCGGGTTGTTGGCGTTGAACTCGACCGCCGCCGCCATGATGTCGGAGGTGGCCTCGTTCAGACCGCCGGGCTCACCGCTGTAGGTCATGTTGCCGGTGACCGAGGTCAGACCGTGGGTCATCTCGTGCGCGGCCACGTCGATCGAGGTGAGCGGCTTGGTGTTGCCGTCGCCGTCGCCGTAGGTCATGCAGAAGCAGCTGTCGTCCCAGAAGGCGTTCACGTACGCGTTGCCGTAGTGGACCCGGCTGTACGGGGCGACGCCGTCGTTGCGCAGGCCGTTGCGGCCGTGGACGTTCTTGTAGTAGTCCCACGTGACCTGGGCGCCGTAGTGGGCGTCCGCGCCGGCGGTCTCCGCGTTGGAGGCGGCGCCGTTGCCCCAGATGTCGTCCGGGCCGGAGAACAGCGTGCCGGTGCCGGAGGTGCCCCGGTTCAGGTTGTAGGTCTTGTGGCTGCCGCGGCCGGCGTCGGTCAGCGTGTAGCTGCTGCCCGACTGCGAGGTGCCGAGGGTGACCTGGCCGCTGTACTGGGTGTTGCCGGTGCCGGTCTCGATGGCCTGCCACTGGGTGATCTTCGCGCCGGTCTTGGCGTTGGTGATCACGTGCAGCCGGCTCGGGGTGCCGTCGTCCTGGAGGCCGCCGACGATGGTCTCGTAGGCCAGGACCGGAACGCCGTCCGCGGCCCAGACGACCTTGCGGGCGCCCTTGTCGGCCTTGGACTCCTTGGAGCCCTCGGCGTTCGCGGCGGCGACGGCCTGGCCCTCCGCGGCGGACGGGGTGACCGTGGCGTCGGTGTCCGAGACCTTGATCTCGTGCTGGGTCGCCTTGGTGACGCTCTTGGTGACGCCGCTCTTGGCGTGGACGGTGAGGTCACCGCCGAGCACGGGCAGACCGTCGTAGGTCCGCTCGTACGTCGTGTGGGTGGTGCCGTCCGCGTCCTTGACCACATCGCGGACGATCAGCTTCTCGCCGCCGCCGAGACCGAGCGCCTTGGCGGCCTGGGCGGAGGTGGAGTTGGCCTCGGCGAGGAGCGTCGCACGCTCCGAAGCGCTGAGTACGAGGTTGGCCGCGCCCGGGTTGGGCTGGGCCGCCGTGCGGGCCTGCGACGCGGTGGCGTCGGCGGTGGCGGTGCCGGACTGTATGCCTACGGCGAGCAGGGCCGCCGCGGCTACGAGCGCGCCGGCCGCGGTGGCACGCCTCTGGGGGGTGGGACTCAACGCAGACTCCTTCTGCAAGGGGGGGTTCCGGATGGCTGGGTGGGCCTCCGGGCAGATCAGGGCTGGTGCGATGAACGGATCGAAGAGTGCCAGCTGCGGGCTGTGATGTCAGGGCCACATCAAAAGGTTGGCTGGAAACAGTCCGTTGTCCGAAGAGACGTATCCGGTATCCGGACCATTCACCTTCGTGGGGGAAGGGAGCCGGTGGCGGCCGGTGCGGCTGCCGCCGGGTGTCAACGCCTGGGCAACGAGAGGTCTCGTTCACCCGAACGGCACCTACCGTACGGGTGTTTGTCGTACTGTTTGCCGGTGCGACAGACGCCCGCCGCCAGGGGAAGCGGCAGGCAGGCGCCACCGACATAGACCACGTGCCAGGGGGGCCCATGAGGCATGTCCGTTTTCCTGCGCAAAGGGTGGCCCCGGAGGCCGCCGGGTCCGAGGGGCCCGCGGCGGCCCCGGTCCGGCGGCTGTGCGACAAGGCGCGGTGGTACCTGCCCGCGGCCGTGACCGCCGACCTCGCCGGCGCCGCCGTGCCCGTCGGCCTGGTCTTCGGGGCCGCCCAGCAGGCCAGGCCGGAGTACTGCGCCCTCGGCGCGGCCCTCGCCTGGACCGGCGTACAGGCCCTGCGCCGACGCTACGCGGCCCGCGCGCTCGGCGAATCCCGCGGGGTGCTGCCCGTCGTGCACGACTGGCTCATTCTGATCGGTGTCCTGGCCGTCGTCCGCGTGGTGACGGGGGAGGAGACCCCCCGGCTCGCGGCCCTGGGGGCACTGCTGCCCGCGCTGCTCGTCACCGTCGCCTGCCACAAACTGACGTACCACCACCTGTCAGCGGCCCGGCGCGAGGCGCAGGCCGTCAGCCGGGTGCTGGTGGTGGGGGAGCCCGCCGCGGCCGAGCACGTCATCGCGCACCTGGCCGCGCGCACCGACCACCCGTACGTCGTCGTCGGCGTGGTCCCGGTCGGCGAGGGACCCCTGGTGGGCGGGATGCCCGTCGCGGCCCGGCTGGACGCCTCGATGCCCGGGGCGCCGAACGGGGACTCCGCCGCCGTGCTGGCCGCCGTCCGCAGCCACCACGCCGACCTGGTGCTGGTCGCGCCCGGGGCGCGGATCGCGGGGGAGCGGCTGCGCCGGGTGGCCTGGGCCCTGCACGACGAAGGCCTCGACCTGGCCGTCTTCCCCGGGCTGGTGGAGGTCTCCGTCAAGCGGCTGGAGACCCTGTCGGCCGGCGGGCTCGCCGTCCTGCGGGTCGCGCCGCCCGTGCGGCGGGGGGTGCAGCCCCTGCTCAAGTCGGTGCTCGACCGGACGGGGGCCGCCGTCGGACTGCTCGTGCTGGCGCCGCTGTTCCTCGGGCTGGTGCTGGCCGTCCGGCTCGGCTCGCCCGGCCCGGCCTTCTACAGCCAGCGGAGGATCGGGCGTGACGGGGTCCCCTTCGTCATGTGGAAGTTCCGCACGATGGTGGTGGACGCCGACCGGCGCAAGGCCGACCTGGCGGTGGCCAACGAGAACGACGGCCCGATGTTCAAGATGCGCCGCGATCCCCGGGTCACCCGGGTGGGCCGGCTGCTGCGCCGGACCTCCCTGGACGAACTGCCCCAGCTGGTCAACGTACTGACGGGCAGCATGTCGCTGGTCGGGCCGCGCCCGCCGCTGCCGGAGGAGGTGGCGGAGTACGACGAGGTCGAGCTGCGCCGGCTCAGCGTACGGCCCGGGATGACGGGGCTGTGGCAGATCAGCGGACGGTCGGACCTGTCCTGGGACGAAACGATTCAGCTTGATCTCCAGTACGTCGACAACTGGTCCTTCACCAGTGACGTCGACGTCATGGGCCGTACCCTCCGCGCCGTCGTCGACGGCCGCGGAGCGTACTGAGGGGCCGGCGCGTGAGATCAGCCCTGGTCGAGCCACCAGCGGTAGGTGGCGTCGATGCCGTCGCGCAGCGCGATGCCCGGCTTCCAGCCCAGCGAGGTCAGGCGGGAGACGTCGAGCAGCTTGCGGGGCGTCCCGTCCGGCTTCGTGGTGTCCCAGGCCAGCCGGCCCTCGAAGCCGGTCACCTCGGCGACGGTCTCGGCCAGCGCCTTGATGGTCAGGTCCTCGCCGCAGCCGATGTTGACGGGCTCGTCCCCGTCGTAGCGCTCCAGCAGTACCGCGCAGGCGGCCGCGAGGTCGCCCACGTGGAGGAACTCCCGCCGGGGCGTGCCCGATCCCCAGAGGGTGACCTCCTCGCGGCCTTCGGCGGCGGCCTCGTGGAAGCGGCGGATGAGGGCCGGCAGCACGTGCGAGGACTCCAGGTCGAAGTTGTCGCCCGGGCCGTAGAGGTTCGTGGGCATGGCCGAGATGTAGGAGGCCCCGTACTGCCTGCGGTACGACTGGACCTGCACGATGCCGGCGATCTTCGCGAGGGCGTACGCCTCGTTGGTGGGCTCCAGCGGGCCGGTCAGCAGGGCGTCCTCGCTGATGGGCTGCGGGGCCAGCTTCGGGTAGATGCAGGAGGAGCCGAGGAACAGCAGCCGGCCCACGCCGGCGGCGTACGACCCGGAGACGACGCTCAGCTGGATGCGGAGGTTGTCCTCCAGGAACTGCACCGGGTACGTGCTGTTGGCCATGATCCCGCCGACCTTGGCAGCGGCCAGGACGACCGCGTCCGGGCGGACGTCCCGCAGGTACGCACCGGTCGCGGCGGCGTCGCGCAGGTCGAGGTCGGCGCGGCCGCGGGTGAGCACCTCGTGGCCGTCGGCGGTCAGGCGGCGGGCGACGGCGGACCCCACGAGGCCGCGGTGTCCGGCGACGAAGACGCGGGCGTGCGGGGGCAGCAGGGGCTGCGAACTTGTCATACCGCCGATGATGCCAGTCCGCTGCCGCGGGCTCCCCGGGGAGGCCGGGGCCCGTGCGCGCCGTCCCCGGGTGCACCGGGCCGTCCGCCCGGGGCGCCTCGCACGGGCGCGCCGCCGTTGCCGGGGCATGCTCCGGAGCGCCGGGCCCCGTCGGCGTCCGAGGCGCTGCCCGCCGAGCGGCCGGGCCACAAGTGCCTGTGCCCGAACGGCGGTTGCCGCCCACAGATCGACGGGGCCGGGGCGTGCGGCACCATCCCGCGCCGAGGCGCGCGGGGCCGGGCGTGTACGGTACGCATCCAGCCGCGGACCAGGGGCGGGCCGCCCGGCCCGCCGCCGGCCGAGGGCCGTGCCGCAGGGGCCGTCGGGGGCCCTGCGCCCCGACGCCCGACGGGCGGCCGCCCGGCCAGGGGCGGCGACCGTCAACCGGCCGGCGACCACCGGCCACGGCCGGGCTCGACCAGGAGCGCCGGCACCCCGGACGGACCATCCGGACCGCATCGGAACAGCAACCACTTCCAGGGGGATACCACATGGGCAAGATCGCACTGATCACCGGCGTCACCGGGCAGGACGGCTCGTACCTCGCCGAGCTCCTGCTCTCCAAGGGCTACACGGTGCACGGGCTCGTGCGGCGGTCCTCCAGCTTCAACACGGAGCGGATCGACCACGTCTACCAGGACCCCCACACCGCGGACCGGTCCTTCTTCCTGCACCACGCCGACCTCTCCGACGGCGTCGCACTGGTGAACCTGCTGCGCGACATACGCCCCGACGAGGTCTACAACCTGGGCGCCCAGTCGCACGTCCGCGTCTCCTTCGACGCCCCCCTCTACACGGGCGACGTGACCGGCCTCGGCGCGCTGCGCCTGCTGGAGGCCATCCGGGCCAGCGGCGTGGACACCCGGATCTACCAGGCCTCGTCGTCCGAGATGTACGGCGCCACCCCGCCCCCGCAGAACGAGGACACCCCCTTCCACCCGCGCAGCCCGTACGGGGCGGCCAAGGTCTTCGGGTACTGGACCACGGTCAACTACCGCGAGGCGTACGACATGTTCGCCGTCAACGGGATCCTCTTCAACCACGAGTCCCCCCGCCGCGGCGAGACCTTCGTGACCCGCAAGATCACCCGCGCCGTGGCCCGCATCAAGGCCGGGCTCCAGGAGCACCTGTACCTCGGCAACCTCGACGCCGTCCGCGACTGGGGCTACGCCCCCGAGTACGTGGACGCGATGTGGCGGATGCTCCAGCAGGACGAGCCGACCGACTACGTGGTCGCCACCGGAGTCGCCGCCACCGTGAGGGAGTTCGTCGAGTCCTCCTTCGCCCACGCGGGCCTCGACTGGACCGAGCACGTGCGGTACGACGCCAAGTACGAGCGTCCCAGCGAGGTCGACGCCCTCATCGGGGACGCCTCCAAGGCGCGGGAGATCCTCGGCTGGAAGCCGTCGGTCCTGGTGCCCGAACTCGCCCGGATCATGGTCGATGCCGACGTCCGGCAGGTCGAGGACCAGCTGGCGGGCGCGACGGTGCGCATCGACCGCTGAACCCCTCGTCCTGACCTAGGATTTGACGCGTTCCGGCCACCTCCGCACGCCCGGCCAGGGCTTCGTGCGGGGTGTGGACGGGACCACACCCGCCATATGTGTCCCTCGTGCGCCTGCCACGCTGAACTCCGTTGATTCCAAGTTGGTATGCAACGGGTCAAGTGAGGTGACCGGGCTCTCGCGTGAGCCCTAGTCTGCGCCAGTACATATGGCTGTTCGGATAGTTCCAGCCATCAAACCGGGCACTAGCCCTGGGGGGCTCATGCGTAGATCCAGAGGGCTGACTGCTGCCCTCGCCCTGTCACTCGCCGGCGCCGGCACCGGTCTCGGCCTGGTGCTGATGCCGCAGGCGTCCGCCATCACCCCGCCGGTGGCGTTCACCGCCGACGAGCTGCCCACCTGGCAGCCGAACGGCGTCGTCTTCGCGATGGACCAGGCGAACGGCACCGTCTTCGCCGGCGGCACCTTCTCGGCGGTCCGCCCGCCGGACGCCGTCGGCGGCACCGAGCAGGAGGCCGTGAACTTCGTCGCGCTCGACGCCGCGACGGGCGCCCCCACCTCCTGCAAGCTGGCCTTCACCGTCGGCGACGGCAGCGCGACCGTCCGGGCGTTGGCCGTCTCCAAGGACAAGAAGACCCTGTACGCGGGCGGCTACTTCGGCGCCGTCAACGGCACCCCCGTCTCCAGCCTCGCGGCGATCGACATCGAGACCTGCACCCCCAGGGCCTCCTTCCACCCGGGCGTACCCGCCACCGTGCGCGCGCTCGACGTCACCGACGACACCCTGTACGTGGCCGGCGACTTCACCACCGTCGAGGGCCAGATCCGCGAGCGGTTCGCCGCGGTCGACGCCGCCTCCGGTGCCCTGAGGCCCTTCACCGCCAACGCGGACGAGCCCGCCCGGGCGGTCAAGGTCAGCAACGACGGCAAGAAGGTCCTGCTCGGCGGCGACTTCTTCACGGTCAACGGCGCCAACTCCCACGCGCTGGCCGTCGTCGACGCCACCACGGGCGCGGTCGCCAAGACCTACTCCACCATCCCCTCCAACTCGGTCGTCAAGCACATCTCGGCCGACGCGACGGGCTACTACGCCGCCAACGAGGGCTCCGGCGGCGGCGTCTTCGACGGCCGCCTCGGCCTGAACCCCGACTTCAACGAGAAGTGGCGCGACCGCTGCCTCGGCGCGACCCAGTACGTGCTGCCGTACGACGGAGTGCTCTACAGCTCCTCCCACGCGCACGACTGCTCCACCGAGCTGGAGTTCCCCGACGGCAAGCGCAACTTCTTCCTGGCCCAGCCCACCGACCACACCGGAGCCGCCCCCGCGCCCGTGGACGGCTTCGTCCGCGGTCCGCGCAAGCTCGGCTGGCACCCCACCGCCAACGACGGCATCGGCGAGGGCATCGGCCCGCGCGTCATGTCCGTGGCCGAGAAGGACGGCGTCAAGTACCTGTGGGCGGGCGGCGAGTTCACCCTCATCAACGGCCAGCCGCAGCAAGGTCTGACCCGCTTCGCGAACACCGGCGACACCGGCGCGCCCACCACCCCGTCCGCCTCCGCCGCGAGCGTCAGGCCCGGTGAGGTCCAGGTCCGCTGGCGCACCAGCTACGACCAGGACGACAGCAAGCTGACCTACCGGATCTACCGCAATGGCTCGGCCACCCCGATCCACACCATGACCGCCGACTCCCTGGAGTTCGAGCGGCCGCAGGCCTCCTGGAACGACACCACCGTGAAGGCCGGCCAGTCCTACACCTACCGGGTGACCGCCACCGACGCCGCCGGCAACACCAGCGCCCTGTCGGCGAACGTCTCCGTGACCGTCCCGACGACCGCCGCGGCGTACCCGGAGAAGGTCCGCGCGGACGGCGCCCAGCTGTACTGGCGCTACGACGACACGGTCAGCCCGTACGTCGCGGACTCCTCCGACGGCGGCAACACCAGCGGCATCCAGGTCAGCGCCCCGGCGCTGCGCCAGAGCCCGGGCGCGGTCACCGGCACCAGCACGGCGATGGGCTTCAACGGCACCAGCCAGCAGGTGTACAGCGACCACCGCCAGACCGTCGGCAGCTCCTTCACGGTCGAGACGTGGTTCAGGACGAACACCACCCGCGGCGGCAAGCTCATCGGCTTCGGCAACAACACGGTCAACAGCAGCGGCTCGTACGACAAGCAGCTGTACATGACCAACACCGGCCGCCTGGTCTTCGGCGTCTACAACGGCTCGGCCCGCACCATCAGCACCGGCCTGTTCGAGACGTACAACGACAACAAGTGGCACCACGTCGTCGGCACGCAGGGCCCCGGCGGCATGACCCTCTACGTGGACGGCCAGAACAAGGGCACGAACAGCGCCACGACCTCCACCCCGTACGCCGGCTACTGGCACGTCGGCGGCGACAACCTCAGCAGCTGGCCGAACCGCCCGACGAGCAACTTCTTCGCCGGCCAGATCGACGAGACCGCCGTCTACCCGACGGCGCTCAGCCAGGCCCAGGTCAAGTCCCACTACGACCTGGCCAAGGCGCCGGTCGACACGGTCGCCAAGGCCGCCGCGACCGAGGACACCTACATCAACCAGGGTGCGCCGGGCACGGCCTACGGCACCTCGGCCTCGCTCGCGGTCCGCGGCACCTCCGCGTACGAGACGTACCTGCGCTTCACCCTCCCGGCCGCCCCGGCCGGACAGGTCCTGAAGGCCGCCTCCCTCCAGTTCAAGACCTCCACGCAGAGCGGTGCGGGCACCGCCGACACCGTCTCCGTGGTTCCGGTCACCGGCACCTGGAGCGGGGGCGGGACGACGTACAACACCAAGCCCACCCTCGGCACCACCCCGCTCGGCAGCATCGCGGGCGTGCCGGACGGCTCGGCCGTGCAGAACGTCGAACTGGACACCGCCGCGGTCTCCGCGGTGCTGGGCAGCAGCTACAGCCTCGGCCTGACCAGCACGGGCACCGACCCGCTCTGGCTCTGGTCCTCGGAGTCGACCGCCACGGACGCCGTTCCGCAGCTGGTCCTCACCTTCGGCCAGAAGTAACCGCCTGACGGCGTACGGGGCCCGGCCGGCCGGACCGCCGGGCCCCGTACGCCTCTCCACCCAGTACGTACGGGAGCCCCACGATGTACCGACGCTCCGCAGCGGCTGCTGTCCTGCTGGCCGCCGCCCTGACGCTGACCGGCTGCAGTTCGAAGGCCGACGGCACGGCAGACACCGCCAAGGCCGCCGAGCCCAAGCCGCCGGCCTCGTCCTCGGCCCCCGACCCGGCGGACGTGCCCGCGGACGCCGCGACCGCGCCGCAGGCCAAGCCCCCGGGCCCGGTCCTGCCGGACGCGAAGCTCACGCCGAAGACGGGCAGCTTCAAGGAGAACGAGAAGAAGTACCTCAGCGGCCGCGTCCCGGAGAAGACGGACCCGGCGGCCGTCCTCCAGACCGGCCAGGAGACCTGCCAGCGGGTGGAACGCACCGCCAAGCGGGACAAGGACGCGGCGGCGGCGTCGATCATCTCCGGGGAGGTCACCGGCGCGAAGGACGCGATCACCTTCCTGTGCCCGGATCAGAAGCCGGTCCTGGCGGCAGCCGAGAAGGGCTTCGGCGACGGCCCCCGCACCGCCCCCGCCCCCGGCACCTACCGGGCCCTGACCCAGAGCACCACCTGCACCTGGGAGGCCAGGGCCAAGGACGGCGCCGTCCTCGCCTCGGGCCCGGAGGCCCCGCCCAAGCCGGGCGACCGCATCACCGCCACCGTCCCCTCCGGTGCCGCCCAGTTCACCTCGACCGGCTGCTACGCCTGGATCCCCGCGTAACTCGCCCGGCCCGGCCGGGTTTTCGCCTCCGCCTTGCGGGTACCCGCGCCGTCACACGACACAGCGGAGGCGAATCCTATGCGGGGCATCGGTGGTTGCATCGCCCTCATCGTGGTGGGGGCCATCCTCACCTTCGCGAGCGACTGGGAGCTGGAGAGCGTCAACCTCGACCTCGTCGGCCTGATCATGATGGCGGCCGGCTGCGTCGGCCTCGCCGTCTACGCGAGCGTCCTGCGGCGCCGCCGCGCCACGGCCGCCTTCCCGGTGGTGGAGGAACACCTCCACCACCGCGACGAGATCTGAGGCCTCCGGCCGCGTCAGCGCCGCGCGGCGCCCTCGTAGACGGCCGTCAGGGTGTCGAGTACCGCGTCCATCGAGAAGGCGCCGGCGGCCAGCTCGCGTGCGGCGGCGGAGGCCCGGGTGTTCGCGACGGGGTCCAGGAGGTCGAGGACGGCTTCCGCCACCGTCCGCGGCCCCGGGGCGACCGCCCGGCCGGCGTCGGCCGCGGCGATGTCGCGGGCGAGGCCGTTGGAGTGGGTGACCACCGCCGGGACGCCGACGGCGAGGGCCTCGAGCACCGACATCGGGAACGGCTCGTCCACCGACGGCAGTACGTACACGTGCGCCCGGCGCAGCTCCGCGAGGACCCCGGCACCGGACAGGGCGCCCGGGACCGTGAACCGGTTGCCCAGGCCCAGGGCCGCGACACGGGCCCGGACCGCCGACAGCTCGCCCTCGTCCGGGCCGGCCACCACGAACTCCGCGTCCGGGTGCACGGCGAGCACCGCCGGAGCCGCGTCCACGAAGTCCACCGGCCGCTTGCGGGCCTGGAGGCGGGCCGCGTACAGGATGCGCGGCGGCCCGCCCAGCGGCGGGCGCTCCTCCTGCGCGGGGGTGCCGTTGACCAGCCGGACGGCCCGCGCGAGCGGAGAGCCGGCCACCGCGTCCAGGCCCTCCCGCTCGTGCGGGGTCAGGTACAGCACCGTGTCCGCGCCGCGCAGCAGGCGGCGTACCGCCACCGCGTCGAGGACCTTGGCCAGGATCCTGTCGCTCGGGTCCACCATGCCGTGGGTCTGCAGGACGAGCGGCTTGCCGCAGCGCAGGGCCGCCAGGGCCAGGGGCAGGGTGACCAGGTCACGGGCGAGGTGGACGTGGACCAGGTCCGCGTCCCGCACCAGCCGGGTCGCCGAGGCCAGCAGGGCCGGCGAGGTGATCCCGCTGAAGCCGAGCGGCAGCAGGCGCCGGGCCGGGAACAGCTTCGCCGGAACCCCCTCCACCGAGGTGGGCCACGGGTCGAAGCCCTCGCCCAGGGCCAGGAGGCGCGCCTCGTGGCCCCGGGCCCGCAGGCCCTTGGCCAGGTTGAGGGCCACCCGTACCGGCCCGCCGAAGGCGTGCGAGGGGGAGTGGAGGGTGACGGCGTGCAGGACTCTCACTTCGGCTCCTCCACCGGGCGGCGCCGCCCGTCCTGGGTCTGCAGGGTGAGCGCGGGGAGGTCCTTGTGGACCACCGCGCCCGCGCCCGCCACCGCGCACCGGCCGACCGTCACGCCCGCCAGCACGGTCGCCCGTACGGCCACCCACGCGCCGTCCTCGACGGTGATGGGGGCGTTGCGGTAGCGGAAGTCGGCGGCGCGGTGGTCGTGCGAGCCGGTGCACAGCACCGACTCCTGGGAGAGGCACACGTGCGAACCGATGGTCACCGGCTCCAGGTTGAGCAGCCAGGCGCCCTCGCCGATCCAGGTGTGGTCGCCGACCTCCAGCTTCCACGGCCACAGCACGCGCACCCGGTGCCGGATCAGCACCCCCTCGCCGATCTTCGCCCCGAAGGCCCGCAGCAGGGCCACGCGCAGCCGCGCGGGACAGAACCAGGCCATGAAGAGGGTGTTCATCACCGCGAACCACAGAGCCTGCGTCAGCAGCCCCCGCCCCTTGTCGTAACCGGCCAGCGTGAAGGCAGGAAGATGCCGCAACGGTCGCCCCTCGTCGTCCACCCCGCTCGCGCCTCCCCGGGCGCGGAACGTCAGACTAGACTGCGCGCGGATCACGCACAGGGGTGGGGGCAACAGTGGCCACGGACATGCGCACGCCCGCCGCCGGGCCGGTGCCGCCGTCCTTCGATGACGAGTCCCGGTGGGGCAGGGTCACCACCCCGCGCACCCTGCTCTCGCGGGCGCTCTCCGTGCCGCTCGCCCTCGGATTCACCGTGTTCCTCCCGCTCTTCGTCGCCGTCCAGTCCGGCGACGGCCAGCGCGACGCCGCCTTCTGGCTCCAGCTGCTGCTGACCGCGTACGCGGGCGCGCGGCTGTCCGCCATGGTGCTGACCAGCCGGCGCAAGCTGCTCCAGGGTTCCTTCTGGCTGTTCGTCTACATGGCCATGGGCGTGGCCCCGCTCGCCCAGGCCGTCCTCGGCCGGGTCCCGACCCCCGTCGTCGGCCCCCGCTCCGACCTCACCCTCGCCATCGCGCTGGTGCTGCTCGGCTGCACGGCCTTCGACGTCGGCGTGCTCCTCGCCCGCCACCGGCCCGCCGGGCGCGCGGGCGGCTCCCCGAAGGAGCCCCGGCCGGTCATGGCGCACCGGCGCCGGCTCCAGCTGCTGACCGTGCTGGCCTTCCTGGGCAGTGCGGCCTTCATCCTCAAACTCGGCGGGCCCGCCGTCTTCTTCTCCAGCCGCCAGGAGATCATCGCCGGCATCCAGGAGGCGGGCGTCTCCAACGGTGACGGCCAGGCCGGGCAGGCCCTGCTGCGCGGCTTCGGCACCGTGCCCGCGCTGCTCGCGCTGCTCCTGTACACGCGCTGGCTGATCACCTCCACGTACGCCCGCCGCAAGGTGTCCGTCATCGTCACCTGGTCGGCGCTGGCGGTGCTGAACCTGATCGTCAACAACCCGGTCTCGAACCCGCGCTACTGGTTCCTGACCGTGCTGTTCGCGCTGCTGTTCACCGTCTTCCCGGTGAGCGCCGCCATGTACCGGGTGGCGCTGTCGATGGCCGTGGTCGTCGCCCTGCTCGTCTTCCCGTTCGCGGACCGCTTCCGCTACGACGAGAAGAACTACAAGCCGGTCGAGACGACCTCGTTCCTGGAGCCGATGGCGCTCAAGGACTACGACCAGATCGGCATGTTCGCGAACACCATCACCTTCTCCCGCTCCGGCCCCGGGCACTTCTACGGGCGCCAGCTCGCGGGATCCGTCTTCTTCGCGGTGCCCCGCTCGGTGTGGCCGGGCAAGCCGCGCGACACGGGCGTGATGGTCGGCCAGTGGATGGGGACGGTCAACACCAACCTCTCGTCGCCCGTCTGGGCCGAACTGTGGCTGGACTTCGGCCCGGTGGGCATGGGCGCCGGGCTGCTGGGCATCGGGTACGCCGCCGCCCGCGTGGACCGCCGCTACGCCAAGCGGGCCACGCGTCGCTCCGCGCCCGGGAGCCTGATCTCGGTGGTGGTCCCGCTGGTCGCCGGGTACTCCTTCATCCTGCTGCGCGGTCCGCTGCTCCAGGCCTCCGGCCGGGTCGCGATCGCCGCCATGTGCCTCGCGCTCGTGGCCACGTACCGCCAGGACAAGGGCACCACCCTGCGCTGACGCGGCGCCCTGGCCGCATGGGGCCAGGCACCTTCGGGCCACCCCGAACCCCTGGAACACACCCCGGCGCGACGGACATGATCCTCTCAACGGCCGCGGCAAGGGGCCGGGGGGAAACGGGCCGGCGCGGCTGAGCGCCCGCCCGCATCCGCACCACTGCGCGTCCGTACCGCTGCGCACCCGTGGCTCATTCATGTCCGGATTATGGGGGATTGTCATGTCTGCTCGTCGTCGCCTGACCACGCTCGCCTCGCTCACCGCCACCGTGGCCGTCGCCTCGTCCGCGTTCCTGGCCCTCGGCGCGGTCCCCGCCTCCGCCGCCAGCGTGGCGACCTGGGACAAGGTCGCCCAGTGCGAGAGCTCCGGGAACTGGAGCATCAACACGGGCAACGGCTACTACGGCGGCCTGCAGTTCTCGGCGTCGACCTGGCGGGCCTACGGGGGCACGGCCTACGCGGCCTACGCCCACCAGGCCACCAAGAAGCAGCAGATCCTGATAGGCGAGAAGGTGCTCGCGGGCCAGGGCCCGGGCGCCTGGCCCTCCTGCGGCCGCCTGGCCGGACTCGGCAGCGACCACGCCGACCCGTACCCGGACGCCCCGACCCCGCCGGCCCCCGCCCAGTCGTGGAAGGCACAGGTGCTGATCGGTTCCGGCAACGGGATCTACCATGCCACCCGCTTCGACAACGGCACCTGGACGCGCTTCGGCAACGTCGACAGCGAGGCGGCGGCCCTCCCGGGCGGCGTCCGCACGACCGCCGAGGCGGGCATCAACGGCGACACGCACGTCCTGGCCGTGAGCAACGAGGGCAAGCTGTACCACACCATCCGCAACGCGGACCGCACCTGGGGAACCTTCGGGGACGTCCACGCGGTCGCCGGTGCGCTGCCGAACGTGACGCAGGTGGCGGCGGTTTCGTCGGGTACGGAGCTCCAGGTCGTGGTGGTGGCGGACGGCAAGGTCTTCCACACGGTCCGCCGCGCCAATGGGACGTGGGCGCCGTTCGGTGCGGTCGGCAACCCGGGCGCGGCTCCGGTGACGAAGCTGGCGGTCTCGCAGGTCGGCAGCGACACGCAGGTGGTGGCCGTCTCGAACGGGTCGCTCTTCCACACGGTGCGGCACGCCGACGGGACGTGGACGTCCTGGGGCGATGCCTCGGCCGAGACCGGTGTGACGGGTGTCGACGACGTGGCCGTGGCCGGGACGGGCGGTGACCTCCAGCTGGTGGTGACGGCCGAGGGCGGCGCGAAGCGCTACCACGGTGCCCGTTTCGCGAGCGGCCAGTGGGTCCTGAACGACCTGTCGGCGGTCGTCCCGGCGGGCGTCACGGTCACCGACGTCGCGGCGGCGGCAGTGGACAACGAACTCCAGGCGGCGTTCGTCACGACCGACGGCCGGGTCCTGCACACCATCCGCCACTTCGACGGGACCTGGACGGGCGCCGCCCCCATGGACCTGACCGGCGTCGGCGGCACCCACACCGGCGTGTCCATCACCGCCACCTTCAACTGACCAGCGCACGACACCCGCGACACATCCGAGGAGCCACCATGTCCACCACCTTCACCCGTCGTGCGCTGACCTCCGCCACCGGTCTCGCCCTCGCCGCCTCCGGCCTCGTCGCCTTCGCCGCGTCCCCCTCCTACGCCGCGGGGCCCGGGTACCAGATGCCCTTCAGCTGCGGTCAGGCCTGGGCGGGCAACACCTACAGCGGGCACAGCCCGTCCACGCTGGCGATCGACTGGACGCACGGTTCCACCACCGCCAACCAGCCCGTGCTCGCCAGCGCCGAGGGCACCGTCAGCGTCGCCAAGACCCTGAGCGGCTCGTACGGCAAGTACGTGGTCGTCGACCACGGCAGCGGCTGGAAGACCCTGTACGCGCACCTCAACGACTACGACGTCAGCGTCGGGTCACACGTGGCGCGGGGCCAGAAGATCGGCATCGTCGGCAGCACCGGCAACTCCACCGGTGCGCACCTGCACTACGAGCAGCAGTACAACGGTGCGGTCAAGCAGTCCGTCTTCAACGGCACGCCCTTCAGCATGGGTTCGACGCTGACCAGCAAGAACTGCGACGACACGACCACCCCGCCGGCGCCGGCGGGCCAGTGGCGGGCGCAGGTCGCGGTGGAGTCCGGCGGCGGGATCTACCACGCGGTCCGCAACGCGGACCGCACCTGGACCGGCTTCGGCGACGTCCTGGGTGTGACGGGCGAGGTCCCCACGGGCGTCCGCACGACCGCCGAGGCGGGCGTCAACGGCGACACGCACGTCCTGGCCGTGAGCAACGAGGGCAAGCTCTACCACGCGCTGCGCTTCGCCGACCGCTCCTGGACGGGCTTCGGGGACGTGGCAGGCGAGGCCGGAACGCTGGCGAACATCACGCAGGTGGCGGCGGTCTCGTCCGGCACCGAGGTCCAGGTCGTGGTGGTGGCGGACGGGAAGGTCTACCACACGGTGCGCCGTGCGAACGGGACGTGGGCGCCGTTCGGTGCGGTCGGCAATCCGGGCGCGGCTCCGGTGACGAAGGTGGCCATGTCCCAGGTGGGCAGTGACACGCAGATCGTGGCGGTGTCGAACGGCACGCTCTTCCACACGGTGCGGCATGCCGACGGGACGTGGACCTCCTGGGGCGATGCCTCGGCCGAGACCGGTGTGACGGGTGTCGACGACGTGGCCGTGGCCGGGACGGGCGGGGACCTCCAGTTGGTGGTGACGGCCGAGGGCGGCGCGAAGCGCTACCACGGTGCCCGTTTCGCGAGTGGCCAGTGGGTCCTGAACGACCTGTCGGCGGTCGTCCCGGCGGGCGTCACGGTCACCGACGTCGCGGCGGCAGCGGTCGACAACGAACTCCAGGCGGCGTTCGTCACGACCGACGGCCGGGTCCTGCACACCATCCGCGCCTTCAACGGCACCTGGTCGCCCGCCGCTCCGGTCGACCTGACCGGCGTGGCCGGCACCCGGACCGGCGTCTCCCTCACCGGCACCTACAACTGACGCGGCACCAGCGGCCCGCCCCCTCCTCTTCCGGCCTTCCTTCCCCTAAGGACACCCTCGACATGTTCAAGACCCCGAAGTCGGCCCGTGCCCGTTCCTTCCTCCTCGCCACCGTCGTCCTCGCCCCCGTGCTGGGGATGGCCTCGGCCGCACCCGCGGCGGCCCACGCCCCGACGGTCGCCGACATAGCCCGGTCGCAGGTCGGCAACGACTGCACCCCCTACTACGGCTGCGTCTACCCGAGCGCCTGGTGCGCGGAGTTCTCCCGCTGGGTCTGGAAGCAGGCCGGCGCCAACACCTCGGGCCTCAACGCGGCGGCCGCCTCCTTCTACAGCTACGGCCAGCGGAACGGCACGCTGCACACCAGCGGGCCCCAGGTGGGCGACGCCGTCCTGTGGGACGACGACGGCTCGGTCAGCGGAGAGGCCAACCACGTCAGCCTCGTGGTCGCGGTCTCCTCCGACGGCTCGCAGATCCAGACCGTCGGCGGCAACGAGAGCCACCGGGTCTCCGCCAAGAGCTGGTTCAACTGGCGTACGTACGTCAACCCGGGCGCGGGCAAGGCCCTCGCCTTCGTCTCGCCCGTGGGCGTGCCGGGCACCCCGCCCCCGAGCACCACCCCGCCGGCGCCGGCGGGCCAGTGGCGGGCGCAGGTCGCGGTGGAGTCCGGCGGCGGGATCTACCACGCGGTCCGCAACGCGGACCGCACCTGGACCGGCTTCGGCGACGTCCAGAACGTGGCCGGCGAGGTCCCGGGCGGTGTGCGGACCACCGCCGAGGCGGGCATCGACGGCACCACGCACGTCCTGGCGGTCAACAACGAGGGCAGGCTCTACCACACGGTCCGGCTCGCGGACGGCCAGTGGGCGGGCTTCGGAGACGTGCACGGCGAGGCCGGTGCGCTGCCGAACGTGACGCAGGTGGCGGCGGTTTCGTCGGGTACGGAGCTCCAGGTCGTGGTGGTGGCGGACGGGAAGGTCTACCACACGGTCCGCCGCGCCAACGGGACGTGGGCGCCGTTCGGTGCGGTCGGCAACCCGGGCGGTGCGCCGGTGACGAAGGTGGCCATGTCCCAGGTGGGCAGTGACACGCAGATCGTGGCGGTGTCGAACGGCACGCTCTTCCACACGGTGCGGCACGCCGACGGGACGTGGACCAGCTGGGGCGATGCCTCCGCCGAGACCGGCGTGTCCGGTGTCGACGACGTGGCCGTGGCCGGGACGGGCGGGGACCTCCAGCTGGTGGTGACCACCGAGGGCGGCGCGAAGCGCTACCACGGTGCCCGTTTCGCGAGCGGCCAGTGGGTCCTGAACGACCTGTCGGCGGTCGTCCCGGCGGGCGTCACGGTCACCGACGTCGCGGCGGCAGCGGTCGACAACGAACTCCAGGCGGCGTTCGTGACCACCGACGGCCGGGTCCTGCACACGATCCGCGCCTTCAACGGCACCTGGTCGCCCGCTGCCCCGGTCGACCTGACCGGCGTGGTCGGCACCCGGACCGGCGTCTCCCTCACCGGCACCTACAACTGATCCGGACACACCGCGGGCCCGGGACGCCACCGTCCCGGGCCCGCTCCCGCGTGCCTCATGCGGCGGCCGCCACCTCCGCCGGCACCCTCAGGCGGACCACCCGCAGCCACCCGGCGGCCGCCTTCGCGGCGGAGCCCAGCGCCAGGCCCCAGGCGGCGCCCGCCACCCCCCACACGGCGTACCCGCCCAGCAGCAGCCCCACCGACAGCAGCGAGAACACCACCTGGAGCGAGAGGGTGGCCTCGGGACGGAGCACGCGCAGGGTCAGCAGGGCGCAGGTGCCCAGGCCCATGACCGCGTACTGCGCGCCCGTGGCCGGCAGCAGCGCGGCGGCCGCCGCCCAGGTGTCGCCCAGCAGCCTGCGGCCCAGCCCGGCCGGCAGCGCGTACAGCACCGCCGCCCAGCCCGCGCCCAGCACCGCGAGCGCCGCCCCCATGAGCACGGTCAGCCGGACCACGCCCCGCTTGCCGGAAGCCCGCCCCACCACCGGCGGCCCGAAGGCGTTCGCCGAGTTGAACAGCACGTTCAGCGGGCCGAAGAGGGTGGTGGCGCCGCGCAGCGCGCCGACGGCGAGCGGCGTCGCGAACACCCCGAGCCCGAGCACGGCGAGCTGGCTGGAGCCGTTGCCCACGGCGAACTCGACGACGAACCGCAGGCCGAGGTGCCCGCGCCGCAGATAGGGCCGCAGGTCCCCCCGCACCCCGCGCACGTAGGGCCGCAGCAGCCACAGGCCCAGCCCCAGCGCGGGCAGCGCGGACAGCCCCCACACCAGGACGAGCCGGCCCGGGGAGGCCCCGTACGGCTGCACGGCCAGCGCCGCGACCACGCACGCCAGCCGCAGCGCGTCCGCGGCCAGCGCCCGCTCGGGCACCCGCAGGGCGGAGAAGCAGTACCGCAGCCCGTCCTGCACGAGCACCAGCGGCAGGACGAGGGCCAGCGCGAGGAACGCCCGCCCGGCGTCCCCGGGCACCACCAGGCCCGCCAGCGCGGGCAGCAGCGCGGCCACCGCGGAGGCGGCGGCCGTGAACAGCACGGAGGAGCGGCACACCCGCCCGAGCCCCTCGCCCTTCTCCAGCACCACGCTCTGCCCGACGTAGGCCATGTTCAGCCCGAGGAGCACGCTGAAGGCGACGTACACCATCGAGAAGTCGGCGAAGCCCGACGCCGGTGACAGCCGGGCGGCCAGCACCAGCACCAGGATGTTCGTGGCACTGGAGGCGGCCTGGTCCAGGACCGAGGAGAGCGCGGCGAGACCCCGCCGGCTCACCTGCGGCCCGTACGGACGGTGCGCAGCGCCACCGTGTCGGGGGCCTCGGCCGGGGCCTGTTCGCCGGTCCCGTCCGCCCCGCCGGCCGGCGGCGCCACCGCACCGGGGGCGGGCGCGCCGGCGGCCCGGGCGCTCCCGCGTCCGGCGCCGCGCTTCTCGGAGGGCGGCGGGGCGTGCAGCACCGCGCCCAGGACGGTCCCGCCCGCGCCGCTGATCAGTTCGCGGATCCGGGCCAGGTCGGCGCGGTGCACGGCGCGCGGGTCGCAGACCACCAGGACGCCGTCGACGCGGTCGACCAGGGCGAGCGCGTCGGCGTACGAGAGCACGGGCGGCGCGAGCACCACGACGGTGGAGTTGGGGGAGTCGGCCTCGGAGATCAGCCGGGTGGTGCGGGGGGCGGTCAGCGAACGGGGCACGTTGCGCACCCGGTCGCCGGGGATCAGGTCGAAGTCGCCGGACTCCGCGGCGTCCACGACGAGCCGGCGCCCGTCGGGCCATTCGCAGTCGCCGGTACCGGAGCCGCCCGGCATGGCGCTCCAGCGCGGCCGCCCGCCCGCGTCGGTCGGCAGCTGGCTGGCCAGGACCGGGGTGCGCAGGTCGGCCTCGATGAGCAGGACGTCCTTGCCGGTCTCGGCGAAGGAGGCGGCCAGGTTCACCGCCACGGCGGCGGCCGTCTCGCTGCTGCCGCGCGGGGCGACCACCAGCAGCCGGCGCCGGTCGGCGAAACGGGCGTCGTAGGCCAGCCGGAAGGCCACCGAGCGGTACTCCTCGGCGAGCCGCGGATCGGCCTCCCCGGCCGCGAGGAGCGGGCCGCCGCCGGTCCTGTCGCGGGGCAGGTAGCCGAGGACGGGCGCGCGCAGGGCCCGGGCCACGTCGCCCTCGGAGCGCGGCGCCGGGTCGAAGACCAGCCGGACCCACGCGGCGAGCAGGCCGAGCGCGAGCCCCACGGCCCCGCCGAGCGCCAGCGACATGGGCAGGCCCGGCCCGTCGGCCCCGGCGGGCGGGGTCGCCGCGCTGGTGACCCGGCCCGGGGTCATGTCCAGGGCCCCCAGCTTGGCGATGTTGCCGTTGAGGGTGTTGACCTTGTTCTGGAGGTCGGTCCGGGAGGAGAGGGCCGCGTCGCGGGCGGTGCCGGCCGGCATGGCGTTGATCTGCCGGGCCACCTCGTCGAGCTGCCGGGCGACCGGGTCGCGCTGGGCCTCGTACCCCTTGACCATCGTGTCGCGGGTGACGTCGAGGGCCTCCTGCCGCTTGAGCAGGTAGGCGGCGGCCATGCCGTTGGCGCGCCGGGCCGCCTCCCGGGGGGAGGCCGCGGTGTAGGTGAACCGGAGCACCATCGTCTGCGGCGGGTTGGTCACCTGGAGGCCGGCGCGGAAGGCGGAGAAGTCCTTGCCGGCGACGCCCAGCTTCTTCGCGGCCTGCTCGGCCGTGGAGCTGGAGAGCGCGACCTGGCGCTCGGAGCCGATGTTGATGGCCTTGTCGGGCGCCAGGCTCGGGTTGAACGGGTCGTCGGTGGGGGCGCGCAGCACCACGTCCGCGACGGACACGTAGGTGTCCGCCGTGGAGACGCCGAGGTAGACGCCGCCCAGCAGGCCGACGGCCACGCCCGCGCCGAGGAGCCGGCGGTAGCGCAGGAGCTGCCTGAACTGGTCCCGCAGCAGATCGGGTTCGTCCTCGGCCGGGGCCGCTGCCGGGCGGTTCGTCTCGGTCACGACTGGGGACCCCCAAGTGCTTCGTCGATCAGTGCGTCGATGCGGGCCAGCCCCGCTTCCCGGCTCAGGTGGGCCGCCACGTGGGCGGGTCCGGCCGCGCCCAGCGCGTCGGCGCCCTCGGGGTCCTCGGCCAGGGCCCGTACGGCCTTCAGCAGCGCCGCGGGGTCCTCCGGCGGTACGAGCACCCCGGCGCCCGAACGCTCCACCTCCTGGGCGGTCCCGCCCCGCGCCGCGACGGAGGCGACGACGGGCCGGCCGGCCTGGAAGTAGGAGGTGAGCTTGGACGGCACGCTCATGTCCAGCACGGCCGCGTGCTGGGTGACCGCGAGGACGTCCGCGGCGGCGAGGACGTCCGGGAACTCGCCGTCGGGGGCGGGCGGGATGATGTCCAGGTTCGGCACGTCGGCGGCGAGGCCGGCCAGCGCGGCCCGCTGGCTGCCGTCGCCCATCAGGACGAAGCGGACGTCCGGATCCAGCCGGGCGGCACCGACGAGGACCTCCAGTCCCTGCTTGAGGCCCATGTTCCCGGAGTGCAGGACGACGGTCTGGCCGGGTGCCCAGCCGAGGTGGCGGCGGGTCTCCCCGCGCGGCTTGGTGGGCTTGGGCACGTGGGACCAGTTGGGGACCAGGCGTATCTTCCCGGGGTCCACGCCCATTCCCACGACCCGGTCCACGAACGTCTCGTGGATGACGCCGACGAGGGCGGCCCGCCTGAGTGCGTACGCCTCCGCGCGCCCGGCGAGCGCGGCCGCCCTGTCCCCGCCGCTGATGCCGCTCTGCGCCGCGGCGGCGCCCATCAGGTCCTGGACGACGGGGACGAACGGCACCTTCCACCGCGCCGCGAGCCGGGCGGCCGTCACCCCGCCCGCCAGGCTCGGCATCTGCGCCATGACCGCGTCCGGCCGCGGCATCCGCGGCGGGGCCACGGCCCCGTGCAGCAGAATCGATCCTTCGAACAGCGCCCGCCGGACGGCGGTCTGACGCGGCGGCACGGTGTGCGCGCGCCGGTGCACGGTGACTCCCGCGCGCCGTTCCGTGCGCCGCAGCGCCCCCTTGTACTCCGGCTCGAGCGACCAGGCCGGGTAGTGGGGCATGCCCGCCAGCACGTGCGTGTCATGGCCGAGACCCGCCCAGTGCTCCGCGATCTGCGTGGCGTAGGGGCCTATGCCCGCATGCTCGGGGGCGTAGTTGGTGGAAACCAGCAGCAGGCGCCGGTGACCGGATGTGGACACTGACCGTCCCCTTCTCCCCTGAATGGTGCGCACGTCACCCTATTCGTTCACCGGCAGGGTGGGGAACGTGCACGCTATTGTCTGCTCATCCGCCGCACCGGGGGGTGCGGCCGCCTGGGGGGAATCCATGACGGAACGTCACATGTCCGAGGCCGCGCCGTCGGTGCGCCGGCCCTACCGGGTCGGCTACGCGCCCGGCGCCTACGACCTGTTCCACATAGGACACCTCAACATCCTCCGGCACGCCCGCAGCCGCTGCGACTACCTGGTGGCCGGGGTGGTCTCGGACGAGATGGCCGAACTGGCCAAGGGCCGCCGCCCGATGATCCCGCTCGTGGAGCGGCTGGAGATCGTCCGCAGCGTCAAGTACGTCGACGCCGCCTTCGTGGAGACCGTCCCGGACAAGGTCGAGACCTGGAAGCAGGTCCGCTTCGACGTCATCTTCAAGGGCGACGACTGGCGGGGCACGCCCAAGGGCGCCAAGCTGGAACGCGACTTCGCCGCCCACGGGGTCGACGTCGTCTACTTCCCCTACACCGTGCACACCTCCAGCACCCAGCTGCGCCGCGCCCTGGACGCCCTCGCCCAGCCGGCGGGCGCACCGCTGCCGGAGCAGCTCACCGCCGAACGGCGCTGAGCTCCCGGAACCACTTCACCAGGAACGCCACCAGGAACAGGGCGGCCACCGCCCCCAGGCCCGCATACGCCCAGCGGAACAGCGCCCCGCCGCCCAGCAGCAGGAACACCAGGCAGAACACCCCGTAGTCCACCGGCAGCAGCGCCACCGCGCGCAGGACCGACGGCTCCGCGGCCGGGCTGCCCGGGGCCGGCCGGGGCTTGAGCTTCTCGGTCAGCAGCCCCCCGAAGAAGGTGACGACCGCGGCGAACTGGAAGCCCAGCGGCACCAGGAGCCAGCCGTCCGAGCCGGTCCCGTACGCCTCGGGGAAGCGGTGGAAGGCGATCAGCACGCAGGAGTGCAGCGCGGTCAGCTTGGCGGCGTCCACGACGTGGTCGAGCCACTCGCCCGCCGCGCTCCCGCCGCCGCGCAGCCGGGCCAGCTGCCCGTCGGCCGAGTCGAAGGCGAAGCCGACGGCGAGCGCGGCCCAGACGGCGATGCCCAGCCCCCACGTCGGCGCGGCGAGCGCGACCGCCGCCACGGCCGCGAAGCTGAAGGCCGCGCTGACCAGCGTCACCTGGTTGGGGGTCAGACCCAGCGCGTACGAGCCGGCGGCCAGGTAGCGGCCGGCGGGCCGGTTCACGAACCGCGAGTACAGCGACACCCCCTTGGCCGACTTCTGTGCCCCCCGCAGTTCCCGCAGCGCGGTCCCGGCCCTCCCCATGCGTACCCCTGTTCGTCTGGTCATGTGTTCGTTCGCAGGAAGGGCACATCATCGCAGGGGGAACGAAAGCTTCCGCTCCGGATCGGCCAACTCAGGGCAGCAGGTCAGCTCACCACCCGCAGCAGCTGCACCGACCGGGCCGGCACCGTCAGCGGCTCCCCGCCCCCGTGACGCGTCCCCGGCGCGTCCGCCTGGGACTCCCGCGACGTGTCCAGCACCAGCTCGTACGCCGCCCCCCACGGCGCCCCCGGCAGGACCCACTCCACCGGCCGGTCCCCGGCGTGCAGCAGGGCCAGGAAGCTGTCGTCCGTCACCTGGCGGCCCCGCTCGTCACGGCCCGGGATGTCGCGGCCCGACAGGTAGAGGCCCACCGCCGCGGCCGGCGCGTACCAGTCCCGCTCCGTCATCTCCGCCCCCGCCGGGGTGAACCAGGCCAGGTCCCGCAGCCCGTCCGCGCCCTGCGCCCGCCCGGAGAAGAACGCCCGCCGGCGCAGCACGGGATGCGCCTGGCGCAGCGCGATCAGCCGCCGGGTCAGCGCGAACAGCTCGCTCCACGCCGGGTCCGACAGCAGCGACCAGTCCACCCACCCCGTCTCGTTGTCCTGGCAGTACGCGTTGTTGTTGCCGCCCTGCGTGCGCCCGAACTCGTCACCCGCGACCAGCATCGGCACGCCCGTCGACAGCAGCAGCGTCGTCAGCAGGTTGCGCAGCTGCCGCCGCCGCAGCGCCCCGATCCGCGGGTCGTCGCTCTCGCCCTCGGCGCCGCAGTTCCACGACCGGTTGTCGTTGGTGCCGTCCCGGTTCGCCTCCCCGTTGCCCTCGTTGTGCTTGCGCTCGTAACTGACCAGGTCCCGCAGGGTGAAACCGTCGTGCGCCGTCACGAAGTTCACCGAGGCGTACGGCCGCCGCCCGCCCCACGCGTACAGGTCGCTCGACCCCGACAGCCGGTACCCGAGGTCCCGCACGTCGGGCAGCGCACCGCGCCAGAAATCCCGTACGGCGTCCCGGTAGCGGTCGTTCCACTCCGTCCACAGCGGCGGGAACGCGCCCACCTGGTAGCCGCCCGAGCCCACGTCCCACGGCTCCGCGATCAGCTTCACCCGCCGCAGCACCGGGTCCTGGGCGATCACCGCGAGGAACGGCGACAGCATGTCCACGTCGTGCATCGAGCGGGCCAGCGCCGCCGCCAGGTCGAAGCGGAAGCCGTCCACCCCCATCTCCGTGACCCAGTAGCGCAGGGAGTCGGTGATCAGGCGCAGCACGTGCGGACGCCCGGCGTGCAGGGTGTTCCCGCAGCCCGTGTAGTCGGCGTAGCGGCGCTGGTCGGACTGGAGCCGGTAGTAGCCCCGGTTGTCGATCCCGCGCAGTGACAGCGTCGGGCCCAGCTCCCCGGCCTCCGCCGTGTGGTTGTAGACCACGTCGAGGATGACCTCGATCCCCGCCGCGTGCAGGGCCCGCACCATCCGCTTGAACTCGCCGACCTGCTGCCCGGCCGTCCCGCTCGCCGAGTACCCGGCGTGCGGGGCGAAGTAGCCCACCGAGTTGTAGCCCCAGTAGTTGCGCAGTCCCCGGCGCAGCAGGTGGTCCTCGTGCGCGAACTGGTGCACCGGCAGCAGCTCCACCGCCGTCACGCCCAGCGCCGTCAGGTGCTCCAACGCCGCCGGGTGCGCGAGCCCCGCGTACGTGCCGCGCAGCTCCTCGGGAACCCCCGGATGGCGCATCGTGAAGCCGCGCACGTGCAGCTCGTAGATCACCGAATCGGCCCAGGGGGTCTTCGGCCGGACGTCGTCCGCCCAGTCGTCGTCATCGTGGACGACCACCCCCTTCGGGACGAACGGGGCCGAGTCGCGGTCGTCGCGCACCGTGTCCGCGATGTACTGCTGCGGCCAGTCCCGCACGTGCCCGTACACCTCCGGCGGCAGCGAGAAGTCCCCGTCGACGGCCCGGGCGTACGGGTCCAGCAGCAGCTTCGCCGGGTTGTACCGGGCACCCGTCCACGGGTCCCAGCGCCCGTGCACCCGGAAGCCGTACCGCTGCCCGGGCCGCACGCCCGGTACGAAGCCGTGCCAGATCTCGTGCGTGAGCTCGGCCAGGGTGCACCGGGTCTCCGCCCCCAGCGCGTCGAACAGGCACAGCTCCACCGACTCCGCGCCCTGCGCCCAGAGCGCGAAGTTGGTGCCCTCCACCCCGCCCGGCCCCGCGTGGTAGCGGGCGCCCAGGGGGTGCGAGGAACCCGGCCACACCGGTGGCGACGGGTGGGCGGCCGCCCGTGACACCTTCGCCTGGATCCGCGCCCGTACGGCGTCCCTGCCCGCGACGCCCCTGCTGGCGCCACTGGCGGCGGCTTCCACCGCCTCTTGCTCGGCTGCGCTCGACACTGCCCGCCTCCACGGCTCCTGGGTACCGGCAGGGGGAGTGCGGCCGCGGCGTCCCGGCCAGGGCCCGCCCCCGTCTGGTCCTTCACACTGTTCTGCCCGGACTGTTCTGCCCGGAACGTGCCCGGCCCTCACGTTTCCCCCGGAGGTCCCCCGTCGTTGGACGGGGCGTGACTCTTCTGACGAGGCGGGCAGGGGCGGGCTTGGCCGCCGTGGCGGCGTGGGCGGCCCTGCTGGGCGGGCTGGCCGGCTGCACCGAAGACGGCGGGTCCCCCGTCGAGATCCAGCTGCCCGGCAAACCACGCTCCCCGGACGAGGCCATCCGGATCACCCCCGACGACAACGCCAAGGACGTCCCGGCCGAGGGCCCGCTGCGGGTGCACGTCCCCGAGGGCCGCCTCGAACGGGTGAAGGTCACCAAGGTCGAGGACGCCCAGGAGGAAGAGGTCCCCGGCGAGATCGCCGCCGACGGGCTCAGCTGGAGCCCCGACGCCGACGCCGGACGGCTCTCGCTCGCCGCCAAGTACACCGTCGACGCGGTCGCCCTCGACGGGCACAACCGCCGCCAGGCCCGGCACACCACCTTCACCACCTACGTCCCCGAGGAACGGTTCATCGGCTACTTCAAGCCCGAGAACCGCTCCACCGTCGGCACCGGCATGATCGTCTCCTTCAGCTTCAGCCGGCCCGTCAGGCAGCGCGCCGAGGTGGAGCGGGCCATCACCGTCACCTCCACGCCCCCCGTGGAGGTCGTGGGCCACTGGTTCGGCAACGAGCGCCTCGACTTCCGGCCCAAGCAGTACTGGAAGGCCGGCACCGAGGTCACCGTGAAGATGGCGCTGCGGGACGTCGAGGGCGCGCCCGGCTCGTACGGCATCCAGGACAAGACCATCCGCTTCACCGTCGGCCGCTCCCAGGTCTCCACCGTCGACGCGGCGGCGCACACCATGGAGGTCCGGCGGGACGGGGAGCTGCTGTCCACCATCCCCGTGACCGCCGGAGCACCCAAGAACACCACCTACAACGGCAAGATGGTGGTGATGGAGATGTTCGACGTCACCCGGATGAACGGCGCCACCGTCGGCTTCACCGGCGAGGACGGCAAGGGCGAGTACGACATCCCCGACGTCCCGCACGCCATGCGCCTCACCGCCTCCGGCACCTTCCTGCACGGCAACTACTGGGCCAGCCCCGACACCTTCGGCTCGACCAACACCAGCCACGGCTGCGTGGGCCTGCGCGACGACAAGGGCGGCGGCTCGGACACCCCCGCGGGCTGGTTCTTCGACCGGACCCTGGTCGGGGACGTGGTGGAGGTCGTGAACTCGCAGGACAAGACCGTCGCCCCCAACAACGGGCTGGGCGGCTGGAACATGTCCTGGGCCGACTGGGTGGCGGGCTCGGCCGTCGGCTGACCCCTCCCGCCACCGGCCGCCCCCTGACACGCCGCGGACCGCCCCGCACCCGGGGCAAGCGGTGCAATCGAGTGATCGTCATACCGGAATGCCGTACCCGCAGAGTGTCTTCCGTCCGCCGCGCCACAGCCCGCCCGCAGCCTGTCAGGGCCACCGGCGCGGGCAGGTGGCCGATACAGCGGACGGAGAGCCATGTCAGCAAGGAACTGGACCCTCGGGTTGGCCGTGGGCGTCGTACTCGCCGCCGGGGCCCCCGCGGCCCTCGCCTCGGGCCCCGGCGGCGCCGAACCGCCGGCGGCGGCACGCGCCCTGCGGGCCCCGCTGCCCGGCGGACTCGGCCCCTGCATCCCCGGGACCGGCCCCGGCGAGGCCTGCCCGTCCGTGTGGCCGGAACCCAACAACCTCCCCTTCACCGGACGCGACACGAACATCAACGTCTTCGTCGGCGGGGACATGCTCGTCCGCCGGGGCGCCGCCGAGGCCGAGGGCCGCGTCGTCGTCCTCGGCGGCTTCGACATGAACAAGTCCGCCGGCGGCACCGTCTACAACGTCGGCATCGCCGGCGTCGGCTCCCGGGTCCCCCCGCCGAACGGCTCCGACTTCCTGACCACCGGCGGGGACGTCACCGTCGCCCCGCGCCAGACCCTCCTCGCGGACGGCGGCGTCGTCCGCCACGGCGGCACCCTCACCGGCAACGTGACGGGCACCCGCGTCCACGACGAGGACGCGGCCCGCCCCTACGCCCCGCTGCGGGACCGGCTCTCCAAGGCGAGCACCTGCTACGCCCTACCCGGCGGGGTCCCCCGCACGCCGACCGGCCGGGCCGTGTGGAGCGCCCAGGAGACCGTCTTCACCGGCGACGGCAGCTCCCCGCTCCAGGTCTTCAACGTCGACTTCGACCTCTCCGGCCCCGGCACCGCGCAGCAGACGGTGCGCTTCACCGGGATCCCGGCCGGCGCCACGGTCCTGGTGAACGTCACCGGGGGATCCCCGGCCCTGCGCGTCAACAACGTCCTCCTGCCGGCCGGGCTGCGCGAGCGGCTGCTGTGGAACTTCCCCGACGCCCGGGCGGTCACCGTCGCCGGCTCGGCGCAGCTCGGCGGCAGCGTCCTGATCGGCCCGCAGGCCTCGGTCGCCACCGTCTCCGTGATCGGCGTGAACGGCCGCTTCTTCACCGCCGGCAGCGTCACCCACACCAGCCCGTCGGAGACCACGGGCCTGGGCGCGGAGTTCCACTCCTACCCCTTTGACGGCGACCTGCCCGACTGCGCGCCCGCCCCGCCGGACCGGGGCGCGGTGACCGTCGTCAAGCACGACGAGAACGGCCGCCCGCTGGCCGGGGCCAGGTTCGAGCTGTGGCGCGAGACCAACGGCCGCGACGGGCTCCAGCCCGAGGGCCCGGACGCCGACACCCGGGCCGGCGACTGCACCACCGGGGCGGACGGCACCTGTACCCGTACCGAGGAGCCCGGCACCTTCTACTGGCGCGAGACGGCCGCACCCCCCGGGTACGACCTGCCCTCCGACCCCGTGCGCGAGCTGGTCCTGACGCCCGAGAACCTCCCGGCCGGGGTGCGGTGGGTGGCCGTCAACCGGAGGTCCCCGGACCCGGACGGCAGCGCGGGGGTCGTGCTGCGCAAGGTCGACGAGGAGAACGGAGAACCGCTCTCCGGCGCCCGCTTCGAACTGTGGCGCGAGAGCAACGGCGTCGCCGGCCTGCAGACCCGGGAGGACCCCGACACCCGGCTCGACGGCGCCTGCGTCACCGACGAGCGGGGCACCTGCACGGTCGAGCTGCCGGTCGGGGAGCGCTACTACTGGCGGGAGACCGGTCTCCCGCCGGGCTACGAGCGGCCCGGCGACCCGGTCACCTCCTTCGAACTGGCCCGGGACGACGCCGAGGAGGTCGTCGTCCTCACCGTCCCGAACCGGAAGGAGGGCCAGGAGGCGACCGGCACCATCGAGGTCCTGAAGAAGGACGCCGGGACCAGGCGTCCGCTGCGCGGCGCGGAGTTCGAGCTCTGGAAGGAGACCAACCACACGGCGGGCCTCCAGCGGCGCGGCATCAACGCCGACGAGCGGGCCGGAGCCGAGTGCACCACCGGCGGGGACGGGGTCTGCGCGTTCGAGGGGCTCGCGGACGGCGCGTACTACGTGGTTGAGACGGACGTCCCCGACGGCTACGTCCTGCCGCGCGACCCGGTGACCGGCCCGCTGACGCTGAACGGGCGGACCCCGGGCCACCGGATCGCCGTCACGCTCCTCAACCGGCGCGCCCACGACGGCCAGGACGGCTGCCACTGCAAGGAGGACGGCCACGGCAAGCCGGGCCACGGCCGGCCCGACCACGAAGGCCCCGACCACGGACGGCCGGACCACGACGGTCCGGGGCACGCCCGCCCCGAGCACGCGCGGCCCGACCACGACCACGACCGCCCCGACCACGACCGCCCCGGCCCCGGCCGGCCCGAAGGCCCCGGGGCGAACCCGCTCTTCTGGCTCCCGCCGGGCGGCCCCTGGGCTGACGGCCCGTTCGCCCCGGCACTTGGGACGGAACGGTGACATGACTGTGCCTATTCGTAGTCTCCCCATGTGATTTCCTGTCGACAAGCGCGCGACTGTCCGCGCGCGGGGGACATGGGGAGAACACGAGTGAACCTGCAGCCGATACGCGGCCGCGTCCGCACCGGCCTGCCGGCCCTCCTGCTGGGGGCGGCCCTGCTGCTGACCACCGCGTGCAGCGGCGGCGGCACCAGCGGCGGGAGCGGCGGGGACAACGGCAAGGCCGGTGGTGGCGGGGCGAAGACCGGCACCGAGGCGTCCAAGGCCGTGGTCAACGTCAAGCCGGACGACGGGTCCAAGGAGGTCGCCACCAGCGGCGTCCTGAAGATCACCAGCTCCGGGGGGAAGCTGACCACGGTGACGGTCGCCGACACCAAGGGCAACGCGGTGGAGGGCAAGGTGGCCGCCGACGGCGCCACCTGGGAGCCCGCCCGCAACCTGGCCGCCGCCACCGAGTACAAGGTGCACGCGGTCGCCAAGGACGAGGCGGGCCGGGAGTCCGCCAAGGACACCACCTTCACCACCCTGACCCCGCAGAACACCTTCGTGGGCCACTACACGCCGGAGGACGGCTCGACCGTCGGCGTCGGCATGCCGGTGTCCATCAACTTCACCCGCGGCATCACCAACACCGAGGCCGTCGAGAAGGCCATCACGGTCACGGCCGAGCCGTCCGTGCCGGTCGAGGGCCACTGGTTCGGCAACGACCGCCTCGACTTCCGCCCCGAGAAGTACTGGGCCGCGGGCACCAAGGTCACGGTCAAGCTCGCGCTCGACGGCGTCGAGGGCCGTCCCGGCGTCTACGGCAAGCAGACCCGTACGGTCACCTTCACCGTCGGCCGCTCCCAGGTCACCACCGTCGACGCGACCTCCAAGAAGATGGAGGTCGTCCGCGACGGCCAGGTCCTCAAGACCATCCCGATCACCGCGGGCGCCCCGGCGACGACCACCTACAACGGGCAGATGGTCATCAGCGAGAAGTACAAGGTGACCCGGATGAACGGCGCCACCGTCGGCTTCGGCGGCGAGTACGACATCTCCGACGTCCCGCACGCGATGCGCCTGTCGACCTCCGGCACCTTCGTCCACGGCAACTACTGGGCCTCCTCCAGCACGTTCGGCTCGGAGAACGTCAGCCACGGCTGCGTCGGCCTGGAGGACGAGCGCGGCGCCGGCGACCCCAACACCCCGGCGGCGTGGTTCTACAACGAGTCGCTGATCGGCGACGTGGTGATCGTGAAGAACTCCAAGGACAAGCAGATCGCCCCGGACAACGGCCTCAACGGCTGGAACATGGACTGGGCGGAGTGGATCAAGTAACACCCCCGCGTCCGTAGTCCGGTGGCCCGGTGCTGTGACCCACAGCACCGGGCCACCTCGGGTTAACCGGCGCTAACCTTCCCCGTATGACCATCTCTCTCGAAGTCTCCGAAGGCGTCGGCACCATCCTGCTGGACCGCCCGCCCATGAACGCCCTGGACATCGCCACCCAGGACCGGCTGCGCGAGCTCGCGGCGGAGGCCACCGACCGCGCCGACGTGCGGGCGGTCGTGCTCTACGGCGGGGAGAAGGTGTTCGCGGCCGGCGCGGACATCAAGGAGATGCAGAACATGGACCACGCGGCCATGGTCGCCCGGTCCCGTGCGCTCCAGGACGCCTTCACCGCCGTGGCCCGGATCCCCAAGCCCGTCGTCGCCGCGATCACCGGCTACGCCCTCGGGGGCGGCTGCGAGCTCGCCCTGTGCGCCGACTACCGGATCGCCGCCGACAACGCGAAGCTCGGCCAGCCCGAGATCCTGCTCGGCCTGATCCCGGGCGCGGGCGGCACCCAGCGGCTCTCGCGGCTGATCGGCCCCTCCAAGGCGAAGGACCTCATCTTCACCGGCCGCATGGTCAAGGCCGAAGAGGCCCTGGCGCTCGGCCTGGTGGACCGGATCGTGCCCGCCGCCGAGGTGTACGGGCAGGCGCACGCGTGGGCCGCGAAGCTCGCGCAGGGGCCGGCGATCGCGCTGCGCGCCGCCAAGGAGTGCGTGGACGCCGGGCTGGAGGCGGACATCGACACCGGGCTGACCATCGAACGCAACTGGTTCGCCGGCCTGTTCGCCACCGAGGACCGCGAGCGCGGCATGCGCAGCTTCGTGGAAGAGGGTCCGGGCAAGGCCAAGTTCGTCTGAGCGCAGCTCTACGGGCTCGTCCCTCGAAGGGCGCATGAGCGCGGCTGCACGAAACCCGTGGGAGTGGATTAGCCAGGCCTTAAGGCAGCCTTAAGGGGAAACCGTGATCCACTGACCGTGATCGCCGATCAGCGGAACGTCACCCCAGGTCAGGGTGGCCCATGCGGCCTTCCGTTGCCCGTCGCATATGCCGGAGCACCCCCTCGGAATCGATCATTCCGGGGGGTGTATTCCCACGGAACGGCCCGGACGGGCGCGCGGGCCGTCCATGATGGGTGCATGGCGGGCCTGGAGGGTGTGGAACAGCCGCGGCAGCGCAGCAGCGCTTCTGCCGTACGGCTCACGGCGGCGGCCGAGGACGAAGAGGGCCTGCGGGCGCTGGAGTTGTACGGCAACCCGGCCGAGGCGGAGGTGACGCTGCCGTCCATGCCGGAGTCCGCGAGCAGGGCCCGCCGGCTGACCCAGAGCGTGGTGATCCGCTTCTGGGGGCT
Source organism: Streptomyces sp. NPDC048352 (assembly GCF_040651895.1). Taxonomy (NCBI): domain Bacteria; kingdom Bacillati; phylum Actinomycetota; class Actinomycetes; order Kitasatosporales; family Streptomycetaceae; genus Streptomyces; species Streptomyces sp. NPDC048352. The sequence continues at coordinate 73,853 of NZ_JBEZKZ010000009.1, read as the reverse complement.
GTCGCCGCAGATCTCCGAGCACGCCGTCCTGCTGGTCTCCGAACTCGTCGGCAACGCCGTGCGCCACACCGGGGCCCGTTCCTTCGGCTTGCGGATGCTGCGCCGGCGCGGCTGGATCCGGGTGGAGGTGCGCGATCCCTCCCGCGGGCTGCCCTGCCTGATGCCGGTCCACGAACTGGACACCACCGGCCGGGGGCTCTACCTCGTCGACAAGCTGTCCGACCGCTGGGGCGCCGACCTGCTGCCGCGCGGCAAGATCACCTGGTTCGAGATGCGGGTCGCCGACCGCTGAGGGCCCGGAACGCCAGAAACCCCCTGTCGCCGAGGTGGGGCGCTGCGGGGGTTCCATGGGTGCGCCGAGGATCGGTGGGGTGTGTGATCCTCGGCGGGAGACTTCGCTCGGGTCAAAGGGAAGCCGTGGTTCCGACTATGGCAGACATGGGCCCGAACGCCAAAAGTCCCGAGTCGGACATAAGTGTGCATATCTCATGAGTTCGCACCTAAATCCTAGGTGAGATGGGCCACCCACCTCGCAATCGACGAATAAATATCGACCGCTCTGCGTAAATCCTTGATCACATAGCGGACAGTCGACCCTGCGGACTCGTTCAGCGAAAGTCCCAAATTGGGTCAATCATTACCTACGGGGTCAAGCGGCACTTAAATGGGCGGGTGCTCTGTTACCCAGACCGCCGTACGGCCCTGCGCGCCACCGCGGCGGCCGCCGCAGGCGCCCTCACCGCCGGTTGCGGCACGGGCGGCGGTCCGGCGGCGCCGGGCCCCGTCCGGCCCGCCCCCGCCCGACCCGACCGGCCCGCCGGGCCCGCCCCCGCGGCCCCGGCCCCCCGCCGCTTCCCCGGACAGCCCGTCGAGATCGCGCACGGCCCCCGCGACCGCCCCCAGGTCGCGCTCACCTTCCACGGCAACGGGGACCCCGCCCTCGCCCGTGCCGTACTGGCCGCGGCCGAGAAGGGCGGCGCGCGGGTCACCGTACTGGCCATCGGCAGCTGGCTCGACGCCCACCCCGAGATGGCCCGGCGGATCCTCGACGGCGGCCACGAACTGGGCAACCACACCCAGCGCCACCTCGCGATCAACGACATGTCCGAGGCGGAGGCCCAAGCCGAGATCACCGGCTGCGCCCAGCGCCTCAAGCGCCTCACCGGCTCGATCGGCACCTGGTTCCGCCCCTCGCAGACCCAGCACGCCCGCCCGCTCGTCCGCAGGCTCGCCCAGCGGGCGGGCTACCCCCACGTCCTCTCGTACGACGTGGACTCCCTCGACTTCACCTCGCCCGGCGCCGCGGCCGTCATCCGCACCGTCACCGGGACGATCCAGCGCGGATCGGTGGTGAGCCTGCACTTCGGCTACGCGGACACGGTCGACGCGATGCCGCCCCTCCTCGAAGAACTCGCGCGCCGCCGACTGCGCGCGGTGACCACCACGGAGCTGCTGACCTCATGAAGACCACCCGCCTTCCCCGGAAGGCCACCGTGCTGCTGGCCGGTCTGGTCCTCGCCGCCCTGGCCGGCTGCGGATCGGCCGACAAGGCCCCCGCCGGGGCGCTCGGCTCCAAGGGCCCGGCCAAGCCCGCCAAAGCCGTCCCGGCCGTGCCGCCGGGACTGGCCGGGATGCCGCCGCTGCTCGACCCGCACGACGTGTACGCCGCCGACCGGCCGAACCGGCTCTCGCCGGTGGTCAAGAACTTCCCGTCCCGCGTCTACGTCCCCAACACCAACTCCAACACGGTGTCCGTCATCGACCCGGCCACGTACAAGGTCATCGACACCATCCCGGTCGGCGTCCAGCCGCAGCACGTGGTGCCCTCCTGGGACATGAAGACCCTGTGGGTCAACAACAACCGCGGCCACACCCTCACCCCGATCAACCCCGCCACCGGTGAGGCCGGCAAGGCCGTCGAGGTGCACGACCCGTACAACCTGTACTTCACCCCCAACGGGAAGTACGCGGTCGTGATGGCCTCCATGGACCGCGAGCTGGTCTTCCGCGACCCGCACACCATGGACCGCGTCAAGACCGTCCCCGTGACCTGCTTCGGCGTCAACCACGCCGACTTCTCGGCGGACGGCCGGTACTTCATCGTCAGCTGCGAGTTCTCCGGCGAACTGCTCAAGGTCGACACCGAGAAGATGGAGGTGATCGGCCAGCAGAAGCTGCCCTTCGAGGGCGCGATGCCGCAGGACGTGAAGATCTCCCCCGACGGGAAGACCTTCTACGTCGCCGACATGATGGCGCACGGCATGTGGGTGCTCAGCGGCGACAAGTTCGACGTCCCCAAGCTGCTGCCCACGGGCAAGGGCTGCCACGGCCTGTACGTCAGCCGCGACTCCCGGCAGATGTACGTCTCCAACCGCGGCGAGGGCAGCATCTCGGTCTTCGACTTCAAGGAGAACCGGCTCACCAAGAAGTGGCAGCTGCCGGACGGCGGCAGCCCCGACATGGGCGGGGTCTCCGCCGACGGCAAGGTGCTGTGGCTGTCGGGCCGCTACAACGGGGAGGTCTACGCGATCGACACCACCAGCGGGAAGCAGCTGGCGCGCATCCCCGTCGGCGGCGGCCCGCACGGCCTCGCCGTCTACCCGCAGCCGGGCCGCTACTCCCTCGGCCACACCGGCATCTTCCGGTAGCCCCGCCGCCGCCGGCCCCCCTGTTGCGACGGTGCCCCGGGAGCTCGCACAGCTCCCGGGACACCGACATCCACCAGGCGGCTCCGGGGCGACCGACGTCGCCCGGGCGGCCTCCCGGTGAAGCCGTACGCCCGCCGCGGCCGGCGGCCGGGCCGAGGAGCCCCGTACGCTCCTCGGCCGCGTGCGCCGACCGTGCCCGCCCCGCCCCGCGTACCGGCTCTCGCTCTCAGCCGGTACGCGGCTGCATTCACCTCCGGGCGTATTCCGCCCGGCGGAATACGGGACCCTTTCGCCCGCGTCCCTGCGGAATGCGCCGTCGGCCTCCGGGAAATGCGCTCCGTCCCGTTCGGTGGCCGGCAGGCGGAATTCATCCGGAATTCCGAAAGCGCTCCCACCCCCGTCCCGGCGGGCCGGGACAGCCGCGCGCGCCGGACGTGAGACCTGCGGCGAAGTGGCGGCACGCACGGGGGAGGGGCGGAGCTCTCATGCTGCGTCAGCTGCGATCGTCACCGGCGGCAACCCTTGGTGCCGCATGTCCCTGGGAGCCCCGTGCTCCTGGTGTGGCGGCAATGCCGTTACGTTATGCCGTGATCCCGGAGCGTGACAAGGGGCAATCGGATTTCTTGGCCGGAATTATCGCCTCCGCGCGTTTTCCGGGCCGTTCCACCGGCTGTTCCACGGGCTTGTGCGGGGTGGAGGAAATACATATCTGCCGGCCGACCGGGACCCGCGGCGGGGCCGCGGGCCCGCTGCCGCTACCCTGAGCCGGTCAACAAGCACCGAGAAGGGGTGGACCCAGTGGCTGACATCGAGAGCGCACGCGCGACGTTCGACAAGTTCGACGTGAACGGTGACGGCTTCGTCACGGCCGACGAGTACAGCGCGGCCATGAAGGAGATGGGTGACCACTACGTCACCGCCTCGATCGCGGACTCCGTGATCGCCGCCAAGGACGCCGACGGCGACAAGCTGCTCAGCTTCGACGAGTTCTGGGCCTCCCTGAACAAGTAGGCGCGCCGCGCCCGCCTCCGCCCCGCCCGCAGGGGCGGGGGCGCGTCAGGCCGGAGTCCCGCCCCGCGGCGGCGCCGCGTCCTGCGCCGAGGACAGCTCCTCCACCTCCGAGAGGGCCTCCTCCAGCCAGCTCAGCCAGAACCCCTCCAGGGCGATGCCGCCGTGCAGCACGAGCCGGCGCAACCGGTCCGGGGCGGTGTCCCGCCCCGGCGGGAAGTCCTTCGCCTCGATGCCCTCGTACGTGGCCAACTGCGCCCGGTGCAGGTCGAGATGGCGCCGCAGCTCCGCCCCGAGCCCCTGCGGCCCGACCACCGCCGCCGCGCGGAGCCGCAGCAGCAGCGCGTCCCGCACCGGCTTGGGGTCCTGGCTCTCGTCCACCCACCGCGCCAGCTCCGCGCGCCCGTCGGGCAGTACCTCGTACTCCTTCTTCTGCCCGCGCACGGGCACCTCGCTCGGCAGCTCCCGGATCAGCCCGGACTCCTCCAGCCGGCCCAGCTCCCGGTAGATCTGCTGGTGCGTCGAGGACCAGAAGTAGCCGATGGACTTGTCGAACCGCCGGGTCAGCTCCAGCCCCGACGAGGGCTTCTCGAGCAGGGCGGTGAGGATGGCGTGCGGCAGTGACATGCCGCCATCCTAGGTTTGCGGGCCGGCCGGCGAGGCCGCCGGCCGCCACTCGGCCAGCGCCTGCGGGACCCGCGGCCCCGGCAGGTGCGCGGCGAGCAGGCCGTGGGCGCGCAGGAAGGCCGTCACCGCCGGGGCCCAGGCCTGGCGAAGGCCCGCCGAGGCCAGCAGCTCCGGGTCCGAGAGCAGCTCACCGGCGGGGCCGGTGCGGATGCCGGCCGGGGTCAGCACCGCCGCGTCGTCCGCCCAGCGGACCGCGAGGTCCACGTCGTGGGTGGCCATCACGACCGTGGTGCCGCCGGCGCGCAGGCCCGCGAGGGCGTCCAGCAGGCGTTCCTGGCCGTCCGGGTCGAGCCCGGCCGTCGGTTCGTCCAGGATCAGCACCCGCGGGGCCATCGCCACCGCGCCGGCGATCGCCGCGCGCTTGCGCTGCCCGTACGACAGCAGGTGCGTCGGGCGGTCCCGCAGCGCGGTGATGTCCAGGGCGGCCAGGGCGGCCTCCACCCGCTCGCGGACCTCCCCGGCGGGCAGCCCCAGGTTCATCGGGCCGAAGGACACGTCCTGCTCGACGGAGGCCGCGAAGAGCTGGTCGTCGGGGTCCTGCACCACCAGCTGCACCGAGGTCCGCAGCCGGGTCAGGCCCTTGCGGTCGTACGCCACCTCCGCGCCGTCCAGGCGCAGCGACCCCGGCCCCGGCCGCAGACCCCCGCTCAGCAGCCGCATCAGCGTGGTCTTGCCGCTGCCGTTGCGGCCCAGCAGCACCAGCGCGCGGCCCTCGGCGATGGCGAAGTCCACCCCCGACAGTACGGCCGGGCCGTCCTCGTAGGCGTATCCCGCGCCGACCAGCTCCACCAACGCGGTCACAGCCACAGCTCCTTCAGTACGAGGGTCCCCGCGGCCAGTGCGGCCAGCAGGGCGGCGGACCCCGTCAGGAACCGCCAGGACAGCGTCGCCCCGGGCACGAGCACCCGCAGCGCGCCGTCGTAACCGCGCCCCGCCAGCCCCTCCTGGAGCCGGGCGGCGCGGTCGAAGGCCCGGACGAACGAGGTCGCCGCGAGCCCGGCCAGCGAACGCCACACCGCCGCCCGGCTGGTCTGCCCGAGCCGGGCCGCCTGGGCGCGGCGGACCTGCGCCATCGAGTCCAGCAGCAGGAAGCCGATCCGGTACATGACCAGGGCCACGTCCACCACCGGCGCAGGCACCCCAGCCCGCACCAGCCGCGGCAGCACGTCCGAGACCGGCGTCGTGAAGGCGAACAGCAGCACCCCGAGGGAGGCCGCCGAGGTGCGCAGCAGCAGCTCCGCCGCGTGCCGGGGCCCGTCCGGGGCCAGGGCGAGGAAGCCGTCCGGGCCGCCCACCGACACCAGCAGCGGCAGCGCCCCGGTCACGCAGAACCCGAGCGGCACCCGGAAGGCCCGCCACAGCTGCCGCCCGGCCACCCCGGCGGGCCCCAGCAGCACCGCCAGGGTCGCCGCCGCGACCAGCGGCCCGCCCGGCCACGGCGGCAGGCTCACGGCGGTGAGGGTGAGCCCGAACCCCAGCAGGGCCTTCTCCAGCGGATGGCGGCCCCGCCAGCGGCTGGAGTGGGCCGCGACGTCGATCGGCAGCACCTCCTACGACTCCGGGGCGGAGTGGGCGGCCTCGGCCTGCGCCAGGGCCTGCGCCGCGCCCTGGCGGCGGCCCTTGCGGACGCCGAAGTAGTAGGCGAGCACGCCGGCTCCGAGCGCCGCCTGGAGGGCGAACAGCGCGGACTCGATCTCCGCGGAAGGCGGCTCGTACAGCGGGGAGAACCAGGGCTCGTAGTCGGGCTTCAGCTCGGTGATGGCGCTCTCGGCCTGCGCGTCGGCGCCGGTGAACGGCTCCTCCTTGCCGTCGCCGAGCCCCAGCGCGAGCGGGAGCACGGCGAGCGCCGCCACCAGGAGCAGCAGCAGGCCGTTGATCTTCGCGTTCCTGGACATCAGAGCGCCGCCTCCGTCTTCGTCCGCTCGCCGCCGGTCAGCTTTGCGACGCCGAGCCGGACCAGGTCCGTCTTGCTGGACTGCATGAGCAGCCGCATCACGAGGACGGTCAGCAGCCCCTCGCTCACCGCGAGCGGGATCTGGGTGACCGCGAAGATGCCCGCGAACTTCTCCAGCGAGCCCAGGAAGCCGCTCGCCGGGTCGGGGAAGGCCAGCGCCAGCTGGACGGAGGTCACGCAGTAGGTGACCAGGTCGGCGAAGAACGCGCCGCAGAACACGGCCGCCATCAGCGGCACGTTGGATGCGCGCAGCAGCCGGTAGGCCCCGTAGCCCGCCCAGGGACCGGCGATGGCCATCGAGAACACGTTGGCGCCGAGGGTGGTGAGCCCGCCGTGGGCCAGCAGCAGTGCCTGGAACAGCAGGGTGATCGTGCCGAGCACCGCCATGATCGGCGGCCGGAAGAGGATGGCCCCGAGCCCCGTCCCCGTCGGGTGCGAACAACTTCCCGTCACCGACGGGATCTTCAGGGCGGACAGGACGAAGGTGAACGCTCCGGACGCCCCGAGCAGCAGCGTGCTCTCCGGGTTCGACTTCACCTCGCGGGTCAGGGCGCGGACCCCGTGGACGACGAACGGGGCGGACGCGGCGCCCCAGGCGGCCGCGTGCAAGGGGGGCAGGAAGCCCTCGGCTATATGCATGTGTGGGGAGACCTCTCCAGCACCTCGTGGATGGACGACGCGCCCCGGCCGGTCTCCTGGCTCACGGGTACTGATGCCCTGGCTCCGCCTTCCCGGGCCCATGCGGTCTCCCGCGCGGGCCCAGTGGCTTCCCGCAGGATTGGAGCCGGACTTCCCGATCACAGTGGCGAGGGCCGCACCGGTTTTCCACCGGTTTCCCGAACACCAAGGCCACCCGACCCTAGTCGCCCGCACGGACCGTCACAACCCGGACCGATCCGGCCACCCGGTCACCCGCCCCCGGACGGGTCACGCCCGCTGGCCGCCCCGCGCTCCCGCGGGCACGGTGGGGGCATGGCCGACGACCAGAGCCCACGGTACGAGGACCTCTCCGCCGTCTACGTCAACTGCACCCTCAAGCGCTCTCCCGAGACCAGCAACACCGAGGGGCTGATCGCGAGGAGCCGCGCCGTCATGGAGTCCGCGGGCGCCCGGACCTCGCTGATCCGCGCCGTCGACCACGACATCGCCACCGGCGTCTGGCCGGACATGACCGAGCACGGCTGGGACAGCGACCAGTGGCCGGTCCTCTACAGCCAGATCATGGACGCCGACATCCTCGTGCTGTGCGGCCCGATCTGGCTCGGCGACAACAGCTCCGTCATGAAGCAGGTCATCGAGCGGCTCTACGCCTGCTCCTCCCTGCTGAACGACCGGGGCCAGTACGCGTACTACGGGCGCGTCGGCGGAGCGCTGATCACCGGCAACGAGGACGGCGTCAAACACTGCGCCATGAACGTCCTCTACAGCCTCCAGCACCTCGGCTACGCCATCCCGCCGCAGGCCGACGCCGGCTGGATCGGCGAGGCCGGACCCGGTCCCTCGTACCTGGACCCCGGCTCCGGCGGCCCCGAGAACGACTTCACCAACCGCAACACCACCTTCATGTCCTGGAACCTGATGCACCTGGCCGCGCTCCTCAAGCGCGCCGGGGGCGTCCCGGCCCACGGCAACCAGCGCTCCCTGTGGGACGCGGGCTGCCGCTTCGACTTCCCCAACCCCGAACACCGGTAGCGGCCGCCCGGACGGCGGCGGGCCCGGGACGTCCCACGTCCCGGGCCCGCCGTCCGTACCGCGGGATCAGCAGGTGTTCGGGTGTGCGACGTCCAGCACGAACCGCTCGGGCGAGTGCAGGACGGAGGTGGTGTAGGACGGGGCCGTGTCGAAGGCGGCGCCGAAGGTCACGTACCCCTCGAAGTCGCCGGTCATGGCGAGGCCCTTGAGCTTGCTGAGGTAGATCTGCTGGAGCTTCGGGCCCTGGTAGACGTTCTGTCCGGCGTCGTTGTGCGCGGCGGCCGGGTGCAGGCGGATCTCCAGGAAGTACTTCCCGGCCAGCGGGACGGGCTTGCCGGACCCGTCGTAGACGAGCTGGGAGACGGGAGTGACGGTGACCGGGGGCACGTAGCCTTGGAGGTCGATCACGATCCGGTCGTACGTGCAGTGCCCGCCCCAGCGGGCATTGACCACGAGCGGGGTCTGGGTGGTGGTGGTGGAGGTGGTGGCGGCTGAGGCCGGCGCGGAGAGCGCGAGCCCCGCGGTGAGCAGGGCGCCCGTGGCCAGGGCCACGATCCGGCGGCGGTGCAGGTGACGCATGAGGTCTCCCCGGTGTCCGTGAGACGGGGACGGGCTGTCATCTCATAAGACACACGGGGGCCGCGGACGGTTGCACGCCCCGTGCCCCCGGTACGCGAGCGCCGCGTAGGGCCCGCCCTCGGGGAGGGCGGGCCCTACGCGGCACGGGTCCGCGGGCCGGTGTCAGGCGCCGGTGCTCAGCACTCGATGACGTTGACCGCGAGGCCGCCGCGCGCCGTCTCCTTGTACTTGACCTTCATGTCGGCGCCGGTCTCCTTCATGGTCTTGATGACCTTGTCGAGGGAGACCTTGTGGCTGCCGTCCCCGCGCATCGCCATCTTCGCGGCGGTGACGGCCTTGACGGCGGCCATGCCGTTGCGCTCGATGCAGGGGATCTGGACCAGGCCGCCGACCGGGTCGCAGGTCAGGCCGAGGTTGTGCTCCATGCCGATCTCGGCGGCGTTCTCGACCTGCTCGGGGGTGCCGCCCAGGACCTCGGCGAGCGCGCCCGCCGCCATGGAGCAGGCGGAGCCGACCTCGCCCTGGCAGCCGACCTCGGCGCCGGAGATCGAGGCGTTCTCCTTGAAGAGCATGCCGATGGCGCCCGCGGCGAGGAGGAAGCGGACCACGCCGTCCTCGTCCGCGCCGGGCACGAAGTTCACGTAGTAGTGCAGGACCGCCGGCAGCACGCCCGCCGCGCCGTTCGTCGGGGCGGTCACCACGCGCCCGCCCGCCGCGTTCTCCTCGTTGACGGCCATCGCGTAGATCGTCGTCCACTCGCTGCGGTGCATCATCGGGTCGCCCTCGGTGCGCAGCTGGCGCGCCGTGGCGGCGGCCCGGCGCTTGACGCGCAGCCCGCCCGGGAGGATGCCCTCGCGGGACATGCCGCGCGACACGCAGGACTGCATGACCCGCCAGATCTCCAGGAGGCCCTCGCGGATCTCCTCCTCCGTGCGCCAGGCCTTCTCGTTCTCCAGCATCAGGGAGGAGATCGACAGGCCGGTCTCGTTCGCCAGGCGCAGCATCTCGTCACCCGAGCGGAAGGGGTACTTCAGCACGGTGTCGTCGAGCTTGATCCGGTCCTCGCCGACCGCGTCCTCGTCCACGACGAAGCCGCCGCCGACCGAGTAGTACGTCTTCTCCAGCAGCGGGGCGCCGGAAGCGTCGTAGGCGAAGAGCGTCATGCCGTTCGCGTGGTAGGGCAGCGAGCGGCGGCGGTGCAGGATCAGCTGGGTCGGCTCGTCGAAGTCGATCTCGTGGGCGCCGCCTATCTCCGCGCCCAGCAGCCGCAGCTTCCCGCTCCGGCGGATGCGCTCGACCTCGTCGTCGGCGCCCTCGACGTCCACCGTGCGCGGGGAGTGGCCCTCCAGGCCGAGCAGGACCGCCTTGGGGGTGCCGTGCCCGTGGCCGGTCGCGCCGAGGGAGCCGAACAGCTCCGCGCGGACGGACGCGGTCTGGGCGAGGACACCGTCCTTCTTCAGCCGCGTGACGAACATGCGCGCCGCGCGCATCGGGCCGACCGTGTGGGAGGAGGACGGGCCGATGCCGATGGAGAAGAGGTCGAAGACGGAGATGGCCACTGGCGGACTCCCTTGTCTGCTCGTGGGGTGGGAGGGGGCAGGAGAGGCGGATCGTGCCGGGTGGGGGCATTGTGCGGATTTTGTCCGACAGACGAGCTTAACGCGGCGAAATGAACGGCTTGGCCGCCGGACGGATCGGGAGGGCTGCGGGCGCGTGTACTGGATCAAGGTGCGCCCGGGCATGGGAAGGGCCCGGCCCCGTACGAGACGAGGCCGGGCCCCCCGGGCCGTCGTTAGAGCGACGGGTACAGCGGGAACTTCGCGGCGAGCGCCGAGACGCGCGCCTTGAGGGCCGCGGCGTCGTAGGCCGGCTTCAGCGCCTGCGCGATGATCTCGGCGACCTCGGTGAAGGCCTCCGTGTCGAAGCCGCGCGTCGCCAGGGCCGGCGTACCGATCCGCAGGCCCGAGGTGACCATCGGGGGCCGCGGGTCGTTCGGGATGGCGTTGCGGTTGACCGTGATGCCGACCTCGTGGAGGCGGTCCTCGGCCTGCTGGCCGTCCAGCTCGGAGGTGCGCAGGTCGACCAGGACCAGGTGCACGTCGGTGCCGCCGGTGAGGACGTCCACGCCCACGGCCTTCACGTCGTCCTGCACCAGGCGCTCGGCGAGGATCTTCGCGCCTTCCAGGGTGCGCTCCTGGCGCTCCTTGAACTCGGGCGAGGCCGCGACCTTGAAGGAGACGGCCTTGGCCGCGATCACGTGCTCCAGCGGGCCGCCCTGCTGGCCCGGGAAGACCGCGGAGTTGATCTTCTTGGCCAGCTCCTGCGTCGACAGGATGACACCGCCGCGCGGACCGCCGAGGGTCTTGTGCGTGGTGGTGGTGACGACGTGGGCGTGGGGCACCGGGTTCGGGTGCAGGCCCGCGGCGACCAGGCCCGCGAAGTGGGCCATGTCGACCATCAGGTACGCGCCGACCTCGTCCGCGATCCGGCGGAACGCGGCGAAGTCGAGCTGGCGCGGGTAGGCGGACCAGCCGGCGACGATCAGCTGCGGCTTGGACTCCTTGGCGAGGCGCTCGACCTCGGCCATGTCCACCTGGCCGGTCTCGTCGACGTGGTACGGGACCACGTTGTAGAGCTTGCCGGAGAAGTTGATCTTCATGCCGTGGGTCAGGTGACCGCCGTGGGCCAGGTTCAGGCCCATGATCGTGTCGCCCGGCTTCAGCAGCGCGAACATCGCGGCGGCGTTGGCCTGCGCACCCGAGTGCGGCTGGACGTTCGCGGCCTCGGCGCCGAACAGCGCCTTGATGCGGTCGATCGCGATCTGCTCGACCACGTCGACGTGCTCGCAGCCGCCGTAGTAGCGGCGGCCCGGGTAGCCCTCGGCGTACTTGTTGGTCAGGACCGAGCCCTGGGCCTCCATGACGGCGACCGGAGCGAAGTTCTCCGACGCGATCATTTCCAGGGTCGACTGCTGGCGCGCGAGCTCGGCGTCGACGGCGGCGGCGACGTCCGGGTCGAGCTCGTGGAGGGGGGTGTTCAGAACAGACATCAGGATCCCCTGGGGTCAGTTGCCGGCGGTGAGAGCGGTGTACTCCTCGAAGGAGAGCGCGTCCTTCGGCTCCTCCGAGAGGCGCACCTTGAACAGCCAGCCACCCTCGAACGGGGCGGAGTTCACCAGCGACGGGTCGTCCACGACGTCCTGGTTGAACTCGACGATCTCACCGGAGACGGGGGAGTAGAGGTCGCTGACCGACTTGGTCGACTCCAGCTCGCCACAGGTCTCGCCCTCGGTGACGGTGTCGCCGACCGCGGGGAGCTGGGCGTAGACGACGTCACCGAGCGCGGTGGCGGCGAACTCCGTGATGCCGACCGTCGCGACGCCGCCCTCGGCGTCCGACAGCCACTCGTGCTCCTTGGTGTAACGCAGCTGCTGGGGGTTGCTCATGACCTGATTCTCCTGGATGCGGGGAGGTGGATACGAACGGTGGTCTTGCGTGCTGAGACGGGAGCGGACGGTGGGAACCGGTCCGAGGGTTACTTCTGCCGCTTGTAGAAGGGCAGGGCCACGACCTCGTACGGCTCATGCGTACCGCGAATGTCCACGCCGACGCCGGAGGTGCCGGGCGCGGCGTGCTCCGCGTCGACGTACGCCATGGCGATCGGCTTGCCCAGCGTCGGGGAGGGGGCGCCGGAGGTCACCTCGCCGATGACCTCGCCGCCCGCGACGACGGGGAAGCCGGCGCGCGGGACGCGGCGGCCCTCGGCGACGAGGCCGACCAGCTTGCGCGGCGGCTTGGTGGCGGCGACCTCGGCGGCGGCCTCCAGGGCGGCGCGGCCGACGAAGTCGCCCTCCTTCTCGAACTTCACGACCCGGCCCAGCCCGGCGTCGAAGGGGGTGAGGTCCGTGGTCAGCTCGTGCCCGTACAGCGGCATGCCCGCCTCCAGGCGCAGCGTGTCGCGGCAGGACAGGCCGGCCGGCACCAGGCCGGCGTCCTTGCCGGCCTCGGTCAGCGCCTGCCACAGCTCCACGGCGTGCCCGGGGGAGACGAACAGCTCGAAGCCGTCCTCGCCCGTGTAGCCGGTACGGGCGATCAGCGCGGGCACGCCCGCGACGGTGCCCGGCAGGCCGGCGTAGTACTTCAGGCCGTCCAGGTCGGCGTCCGTGAGCGACTTCAGGATGCCGGGGGACTCCGGGCCCTGGACGGCGATCAGCGCGTACGTGTCGCGGTCGTCGCGGACCTCGGTGTCGAAGCCGGCGGCGCGCTCGGTGAGCGCGTCCAGCACGACCTGGGCGTTGGAGGCGTTGGCGACGACCATGTACTCGGTCTCGCCCAGGCGGTAGACGATCAGGTCGTCCAGGATCCCGCCGTCCTCCTGGCAGATGTGCGTGTAGCGGGCGCGGCCGACGCCGACGGTGGAGATGTTCCCGACGAGCGCGTAGTCCAGGGCCTTCACGGCCTCCGGGCCGGTCAGGGTGATCTCGCCCATGTGGGACAGGTCGAACAGGCCGGCCTTGGTGCGCACGGCGTTGTGCTCGTCGCGCTCGCTGGCGTAGCGCAGCGGCATGTCCCAGCCCGCGAAGTCGGTCATGGTCGCACCGAGCGAGCGGTGCAGCGCGTCGAGCGCGGTCAGGCGGGGGGCAGTGCTCATGGGTGTGGCTCCCGGGTCCCAGGGCATGACATGACGAGGAGGTTCCTCCCCATCTGTCATCGGAACCTGAGAGGTTCGCCGAGAGTTCCCACGGGGGAACGCCGACTTGCACCTTGGGTGGAGCACGCACCGGGCCGTCGGGGACGGCCGCGGTCGGGCTCGCTTTTCAGATCTGCCTCATCCACGCGGTACGGGGCCTGAGAGATTCAAGGGAGGTTCTTGCTCCTTCGGCGCCCGGGCACGGCCTCGCGGCCTGCCGGGACTCTCCCGCGCGGATTCAAGCGGCCGGTATGCAGTTAGGTGTCCAGATGGCGCACATCATTGCACGGGACGCGCGGGAGAGGGCAGTGGGGCCCGGAAGAACGTGCGGTCCGCGTGATCCGTGGACGAGCCGTCCGCGCAGTGGAACGCCCGACCGGAACCGCGACTGCCGGATTACCGTCTCTTTACATTCAGTGGGCACGGGGCCCTCGCGGCCCGATTCGGGGGGAGACGATCACTGTGCGGAGATTCGGAGTGGTGACCAGTACGGGCACGGTCGGGGCGGTGCCGGCCCAGCGGAGCGCCGCCCGCCCCCGGGCCGTCGGCGGCGCGGTGCGCGACCTGCGCGGACAGGCCGCGCGGCCGCACCGGCTCGGCTTCGCGGCCGGGGACATCGTGGTGGTGTCCGGCCTGCCCGGCGGCGGCAAGAGCACCCTGATCAAGCGGGCCGCCGAAGCCGGCATCGACTCCCAGGACACCCGTGAGCGCTGGGAGCGCCGCATGCCGGCCGCACTGCCCTACGCGGTGTACCGGCCGCTGGTGCGCGCCGCCCACTACCGGGGGCTGTGGCGCGAGCTGCGCTCCGGCGCCTCTGTGGTGGTCCACGACTGCGGCACCCAGTCCTGGGTGCGGGGCGTCCTCGCGGCCGTCGCCCGGCGGCGCGGCCGGGCGCTGCACCTGCTGCTGCTCGACACCACCGCCGAGGAGGCCCTGTCCGGGCAGGCGGCCCGGGGCCGGCGGGTGTCGTCGTACGCCTTCGCCCGCCACCGGAGTGCCGTGGCCCGCCTCCTCGCCGCGGCCGAATCGGGCCGCCCCCCGCGCGGCTGCACCACGACCACCCTCCTGGACCGCCCCGCGGCCGCATCCCTGACCCACATCACCTTCGACGCCTGAAGCCGCCCACCTGATCCCGAAGCCCGGCGCCCGAAGCCCGACGACGCCCCACCGAGCCGTCCCGCCGCGCGGAGCCGGGCGGCCCGGGCCGGGGTGGCGGCGGGTGCCGCGATAGCCTCGGGGCGACACCGGCGCGGACACAGGGAGAGCAGGCGCACATGCAGGGCAACGGCTGGCCGGCCAACGAGTTGGAGCAGGTGCTCGGGGCGGCGCTCGGACAGGCGGACGCCGGCCCGCGGATCCTCGAGGTGCTCGGCCGCAGCCAGGTCTGGGTGCCGCTGCCCCAGGGCGGCGGGCCCGACAGCGCCGCCCTCGACCTCCCCACGATGCTGATCGGCGGCGAGGCGTACGTCCCCGTCTACAGTTCGGAGGCCCAGTTCCGCTTCGCCGCCGGGCCCGCCATGGACTTCGCCGTCGCCCCCGCCGCCGAGTTCGCCCGGGGCCTGCCCCCGCAGCTCGGCATCGCCGTGAACCCCGAGGGCGCCGTCGGGGTGCCGCTGCCCCCGGCCGCCGTCGCCGAGCTGTGCCGGGCCGGCCGCACCCCGCTCGACGGCCCCGCCACCGGCGGCCGCGTCCGGCTCTTCGAGCCCGACTGGCAGGACGACCCGGTGGACTTCCTCGCCGCCGCCGCAGAGGAGTTCCGGGCCACCGGGGCGGTCGCCGCCGCCCACCGGTGCCTGGCCAGCGTCGAGGGCGGCGAGCCCCAGCTCTACATCGGTGTCCGGCTGGTGGGATGGGAGCCCGAGTCGCGAAACGCCCCGCTGGAGGCACTCGGCCGCGCCCTGGCCCGCGTACCGGCGCCCTGGCCGGTGCAGTTGATCCTGCTGGACGCCGCCGAGGACCCGGTCACGGACTGGATTCGTGAGCGCGTACGCCCCTTCTACCTGCCGTAGCGCCGCTTAAGCTGGTTCATACGTGTGGACGACGGGCGGACGAAGACGAAGAGGGGTACCGGGTGAGTGCGTCAGGCACGGCCGCGGCCGGGCAGGTCGAGCACATGCTGCGCCAGGTGACTCCCGGGCGCTATGAGGGCTACGAGTCATTCCTGCACGCCCTCGCCGAGGGCAGGCTGTGGATGCTGCTGTGGCAGGGGCAGCCGGGCTCACCGGACGCCCAGTACGGCGGCATGGAGGTGGAGGGGCTCGGCTACGCCCCCTGCGTGACCTCCCCGCAGGAACTGGCCGCCAGCGGCTGGAACCGCGGCTACGAGGTGGTCACCGGCCGGGACATCGCCCGCGCCCTCTACCCGGACCGGTGGGGGCTGTGGGTCAACCCGCACGCCCAGGGCGGCGGCCTCGGCGTGCCGTGGGCCGACCTGCGCCGGGTCGCCACCGGCCTGGACCGGATGCCGGCGGGGCCGCTGCGGCTGTCCGAGCCGGCCCTGGAGCTGCCGCAGTTCTACGGGCTGCTGACGCAGCACGCGCACCGCACGCCGGCCGTCAGGTCGCTGCGCCGCGCCTGGGTGCAGCCCTCGCTCGGTTCGGCGTACCTCGCGGTGGGGCTCGACCTCTACGACGCCTCGGCGCCCGCGCTGGAATCCGTACGGGAGATGATGCGCCAGTCCGTCGGCGCCGTGCCCGAGGGCGTCCCGGTGTGCACGGTCGCGCTGGCGGACGAGCACGATCCGGTGGCGATGTGGCTGCGCGCGCAGACCCGTCCCTTCTACGACCGCGAGGGGCAGGCGGCCGCCTACTGAGCAGGCCGGGGGCTGCCGGAACCGGTTGGCGGAGCCGGTTCCCCGAGCCCCCTACAGGGATTCCGGGCGTGCGCCCGCCCCCTGAGACGGACCCCTCCGACGGACAACGGGCCGCCGGGAACCACGGTTCCCGGCGGCCTTCGTCTTGTCCGGATATCGCCGCTGTTGGGCGTCCAATTGGCGTGCTCCTCCGCAGGGTTGGCCGCGATGTCCGTTTGCGTACCGAACGGACGGTGTTGCTCCGCTGAGCCGTCAACGGAGTCCGGATAACGGGAACCACAGGCTCAGATCACGGTTGCGCATCCATTCATCTGCGGGTCTGGCGGCTGGTCGAGCGCCCGATGAAGACTCCCCACCCAAGAGCCGGTCAGTCCTCCCAGACGCGGTTCTGCACGTGGACTTCGCCGCTCGTCCCACCCGGCGCGTCCGCACTTCCCGCACCTCAGCTGCACCGCACCGCACGCACCGCACCCTGCTCCACCCACAGCACGGCCGCACTGCCAGCACTGCCAGCACCTCGCACCTCGTACGCGTTCACGTGCCCCGAGCACTCGAGCGCCACTCCGCACCAACGCCGCCACAGCGGCGGGCATGGGCCGACCCACCCGTCGGCCGAGAGGGGTCCCCACCACGATGACGGCACCACTGCACGACACGAGCGCGGAAACACCCGCACCCGTGTCCGTAGCCGACGTCCCTGCCAAGGCCATCGAAGGCCGCTCGCCCGGCCGCATCGCCTGGATGCGGCTCAAGCGCGACAAGGTCGCGCTGACCGGCGGCGTGATCGTGATCCTCCTGATCCTGGTGGCGGTCTTCGCGCCGCTGATCGTGAACCTGCTGGGCCACGACCCCAACGAGTTCCACGAGGACATGATCGACCCGGACCTGGGCACGCCGCTCGGCTCCCTGGGCGGCATCAGCTCCGACTTCCTGCTGGGCGTCGAACCGACCAACGGGCGCGACGTGTTCAGCCGGATCGTCTACGGCGCCCGCATCTCCCTGGTCGTCGCCTTCCTGGCGGCCTTCGTCTCGGTCGTCCTCGGCAGCCTCCTGGGCGCCCTCGCCGGTTTCCTCGGCGGCTGGGTGGACGGGATCATCAGCCGCCTGATGGACCTGCTGCTGGCCTTCCCGCAGCTGCTGTTCACCATCGCCCTGGTCTCCGTGGTCCCCAACTCCGTGTGGGGGTTCGAGGGTTCCGGCGTACGGATGGGCGTGCTCATCCTCGTCATCGGCTTCTTCGGCTGGCCGTACATCGGCCGCATCGTCCGGGGCCAGACGATCTCCCTGCGCGAACGCGAGTACGTCGAGGCCGCGCGCAGCGTCGGTGCCGGCCGCGGCTACATCCTGGTCAAGGAGCTGCTGCCGAACCTGGTCGCGCCGATCCTCGTCTACGCCACGCTGATCATCCCGACCAACATCCTGACCGAAGCGGCCCTCAGCTTCCTGGGCGCCGGCGTCAAACCGCCCACCGCTTCCTGGGGAAAGATGCTCTCCGACGCCGTCCCCATCTACCAGGACGACCCCATGTACATGGTGGTCCCCGGCATGACGATCTTCATCACCGTCCTGGCGTTCAACCTCTTCGGGGACGGGCTGCGTGACGCACTCGACCCCAAGGGCAGCTGAACCGCTTCTTCGCTTCACCACCTATGGAGGTTGGACAACCGTGATCCGCAGAAACCAGGCTCTCGCGATCACCGCCGTGATCGCCGCCCTCTCGATGACCGCCGCGTGCGGCAACGGGGCCAAGAAGGACGACAAGGCGGACGGCGACAGCGGCAAGGGCTACAGCGGCGCCGCCACCGCCGTCATCAACCCCTCCGACGCCAAGGGCGGCGAGCTCAAGCTCTGGTCCCCGCAGGACGTGGACTACCTCGACCCGGCGCGCGCCTACTACGGCTTCGTGTGGAACATGCAGCGGCTCTACGTGCGCAGCCTGCTCGCCTACGACGCCAAGCCCGGCAAGGACGGCACCAAGGTGGTCCCGGACCTCGCCGAGGCCCTGCCGGTCATCAGCAACGACGGCAAGACGTACACCCTGAAGCTCAAGGACGGGGTGAAGTTCGAGGACGGTACGCCGATCACCTCGAAGGACATCAAGTACGGCGTCGAGCGCGTCTTCGCGCAGGACGTCCTCTCCGGCGGCCCGACCTACCTGATCGACCTCCTCGACCAGGGCCAGAAGTACCCCGGCCCGTACAAGGACACCGACCCGAACAAGATGGGTCTGAAGACCGTCGAGACGCCGGACGACAAGACCATCGTCTTCAACCTGGCGAGCGCGAACTCGGACTTCAGCTACCTGCTGGCCATGCCGTCCTCCTCGCCGGTCCCGGCGGCGAAGGACACGGGCGCCACGTACACGAACAAGCCGATCTCCACCGGCCCCTACAAGGTGGAGAGCTTCACCGCCGGCAAGGGCGCGACCTTCGTCCGCAACGAGAACTGGGACCCGAACACGGACCCGATCCGCAAGGGTCTGCCGGACAAGGTCTCCTTCACGGTCACCACCAACCCGGACGACATGGACCAGCGCCTGCTCTCCGGCGACATCGACATGGCCGTCGACGGCACCGGTGTCCAGCAGGCCGCGAAGAACAAGATCCTCAAGGACGCGAACCTCAAGAAGAACGCGGACAACCCCTTCACCGGCTACATCCGCTACTTCGCCTTCCCGCAGACGGTCGCCCCGTTCGACAACATCGAGTGCCGCAAGGCCGTCATCTACGCGGCCGACCCGAAGTCCCTCCAGACCGCCCGCGGCGGCCCGACCAGCGGTGACCTGGGCGCGAACATGCTCCCGGCCGGCGTCCCCGGTTCGGACAAGGCCTACGACCCCTTCAGCCTGACGAAGGGCAAGCCGCAGGAGGCCAAGGCCAAGGCCGCGCTGAAGGCCTGTGGCAAGCCCGACGGCTTCGAGACCACCATCGCGGTGCGCAACAACCGCGCCCCCGAGGTCAAGACCGCCGAGTCCCTCCAGGCCTCGCTCGCCAAGGTCGGCATCAAGGCGACGATCGACCAGTTCGACGGCAAGCTCTCCTCCTCCACGATCGGTTCGCCCGAGAACGTGAAGAAGAAGGGCTACGGCATCATCGTCATGGGCTGGGGCGCCGACTACAACTCCGGCGCGGGCTTCCTCCAGCCGCTGGTCGACGGATCGTTCATCCTGCCGAACGGCAACAACAACTACACCGAGGTCAACGACAGCGAGATCAACGGGCTGTTCGACAAGGCCGCTGCCGCCGCCACCCCGGAGGCCGCCGCTCCGTTCTACACGGAGATCAACAAGAAGGTCATGGACAAGGCGCTCTACCTGCCGATCAACTTCGACAAGGCGCTCGTCTACCACAACCCGCGCCTGACGAACGTCTTCTTCAACGAGTCCTTCGGCAAGATCGACCTCGCCACCGTGGGCATCGCGCAGAAGTAGCAGTCCGGGCTGCACGGCAAGCGCCGTGCAGCCCGCCGGCCCGGCCGACCGCCGGGCGGGCATCCGCAACTCAGCACGTAAGTAAGTGCCTTCACCGCACATGCGCTAGTCCGAAGGGCAGGTGAAGGCCGCAGGCGGTGGCCGCCGCCCCCACGAGGGGCGGCGGCCGCCAACCCCGGGCGGCCGACTGCAGTGCTCGTCTACCTCATACGGCGGCTGTTCAACGTCGCCGCCACGCTGCTGGTGGTCTCCGTGGTCACCTTCGGCATCTTCTTCGCGGTCCCGAAGCTGACCGGCAGCGATCCCGCGCTCATGTACGCCGGCCGGGAGACCAACGAGACCGCCCTGGCGGGCATCCGCGTGAAGATGGGCTTCGACAAGCCCATATCCGAGCAGTACCTGCTCTTCGTCAAGGGCGTCTTCGCCGGCCGCGACTACGACGGCGGCACCGAGATCACCCACTGTGCGGCTCCCTGCTTCGGCTACTCCTTCAAGACCGAGGCGCCCGTCTGGGAGACCATGATGGACCGCATCCCGGTCACCCTCTCGCTCGCCCTCGGGGCGGCCGTGATCTGGGTGATCGCCGGTGTGGCCACGGGGGTGGTCTCCGCCCTCAAGCGCCGCACCGCCATCGACCGCACGGTCATGGTCGGCGCCCTCGCCGGCGTCTCCCTGCCGATCTTCTTCACCGGCATGGTGGCCCCCGCGATCTTCGTCTACAGCCTCGGCTGGCTCGACGTCTCCAACTACAAACCCCTGACCGAGGATCCGGTGGCCTGGCTCAACAGCCTCATCCTGCCCTGGATCACCCTCGCCTTCCTCTTCGCCGCCACCTACGCCCGCATCACCCGGGCGACCATGCTGGAGGTCCTCGGCGAGGACTACATCCGCACCGCCCGGGCCAAGGGCCTCAAGGAGGGCGTGGTCATCCGCAAGCACGCCCTGCGCTCCACGCTCACCCCGATCGTCACCATGTTCGGCCTCGACCTCGGCGGCCTCCTCGGCGGCGCGGTGCTCACCGAGACGACCTTCAACTTCCAGGGCCTGGGTACGGCGGCCGTCGCCGCCATCGGCCAGGGCGACCTGCCCGTGATCATGGGCGTCACCCTGCTCGCCGCACTGTTCGTGGTGATGGCCAACCTGATCGTGGACCTGCTGTACGCCGTCATCGACCCGCGCGTGAGGCTGACGTGACCAAGAACGACCCCGACCAGCCGGCCTTCGTGCCCGAGCAGGGCGGCGCGCCCGACGCGGCCCCCTTCCTCTCCGTGCGCGACCTCAAGGTCCACTTCCCGACCGACGACGGCCTCGTGAAGTCCGTCGACGGGCTCTCCTTCGACCTCGAGCGCGGCAAGACCCTCGGCATCGTCGGCGAGTCCGGCTCCGGCAAGTCGGTGACCTCGCTGGCCATCATGGGCCTGCACCGCACCGGCAACGCGCGCAGCCGCCCCGCCATCTCGGGCGAGGTGCTCCTCGACGGCGAGGACCTGGTCCAGGCCGACGCGGACCGCGTACGGCGCCTGCGCGGCCGCAAGATGGCGATGGTCTTCCAGGACCCGCTGTCCGCGATGCACCCGTACTACTCGGTCGGCAAGCAGATCATCGAGGCGTACCGCACCCACCACGACGTCGACAAGAAGAAGGCCCGCACCCGCGCCGTCGAGATGCTCGACCGCGTCGGCATCCCGGAGCCCCACCGGCGCGTGGACGCGTACCCCCACGAGTTCTCCGGCGGCATGCGCCAGCGCGCGATGATCGCGATGGCGCTGGTCAACAACCCCGAGCTGCTCATCGCGGACGAGCCGACCACGGCCCTGGACGTCACCGTCCAGGCGCAGATCCTCGACCTGATCCGCGACCTGCAGAAGGAGTTCGGCTCCGCGGTCATCATGATCACGCACGACCTCGGCGTGGTCGCCGAGATGGCCGACGACATCCTCGTGATGTACGGCGGCCGCTGCGTCGAGCGCGGCACCGCCGAGAAGGTCTTCTACGGCCCCCGCCACCCGTACACCTGGGGACTGCTCGGCTCCATGCCGCGCATCGACCGCGACCAGACCGAGCGCCTGATCCCGGTCAAGGGCTCGCCGCCCAGCCTCATCAACATCCCGAGCGGCTGCGCCTTCAACCCCCGGTGCCCCTACGCCGACGTGCCCAAGGGGGGCATCACCCGCACCCAGCGCCCCGAGCTGACCGAGGACGACAGCCGGCACTGGTCCGCCTGCCACATGTCGCAGGAGGAGCGGACCCGGATCTGGACCGAAGAGATTGCGCCGAAGCTGTGACGGACATGAAGAAGGACGCGGCGGAGACCGCCGTGCAGGACACCGGGGCGGAGCCGCTGCTGAAGGTGACCGGACTGGTCAAGCACTTCCCCATCAGCAAGGGGATGCTGCGGCGCCAGGCCGGGGCCGTCAAGGCCGTCGACGGGATCGACTTCGAGGTCCGGCGCGGTGAGACCCTCGGCATCGTCGGCGAGTCCGGCTGCGGCAAGTCGACCATGGGCCGGCTGATCACGCGCCTGCTCGAACCGACCGGCGGGCGCATCGAGTTCGAGGGCCAGGACATTACCCACCTCGGCGTGGCGGGCATGCGGCCGCTGCGCCGGGACGTCCAGATGATCTTCCAGGACCCGTACGGCTCGCTGAACCCCCGCCACACGGTCGGTGCGATCGTCTCGGCCCCCTTCAAGCTCCAGGGAGTCACCCCGGAGGGCGGGATCAAGGCGGAGGTGCAGCGGCTGCTGGCCCTGGTCGGCCTGAACCCGGAGCACTACAACCGCTACCCGCACGAGTTCTCGGGCGGCCAGCGCCAGCGCATCGGCATCGCCCGGGCGCTCGCGCTCAAGCCGAAGCTGGTGGTGGCGGACGAGCCGGTGTCCGCGCTGGACGTCTCCATCCAGGCCCAGGTGGTCAACCTGCTGGACGACCTCCAGGAGGAGCTCGGCCTGACGTACGTGATCATCGCGCACGACCTGTCGGTCATCCGGCACGTCTCGGACCGCATCGCGGTGATGTACCTCGGCAAGATCGTGGAACTCGCGGACCGCAAGTCGCTGTACGAGTCGCCCATGCACCCGTACACCAACGCCCTGCTCTCCGCCGTCCCGGTCCCGGACCC
Source organism: Streptomyces sp. NPDC048352 (assembly GCF_040651895.1). Lineage (NCBI taxonomy): Bacteria > Bacillati > Actinomycetota > Actinomycetes > Kitasatosporales > Streptomycetaceae > Streptomyces > Streptomyces sp. NPDC048352. Next base: position 51,234 of record NZ_JBEZKZ010000009.1, on the reverse strand, counting down.
GCGCCGGCGCGGGGCGAAGAGCGGCCGCATCCTGCTCAAGGGCGACGTCCCGTCGCCGATCTCCCCGCCGGCGGGCTGCCGCTTCCACACGCGGTGCTGGAAGGCGACGGAGGTGTGCGGCAAGCAGGACCCCCCGCTGGTCGCCCTCAAGCCGGGCCACGAGGTGGCCTGCCACCACCCGGAGAACACCCAGCCGACCCCGACGGCCTGACGCGCGGCTAGCCCGGCTCGGCGCCGGGGCGCCCCGGCTTTTCGACGCGCCGCTCGCACGGCTCGGCGCTGGGGCGCCTTCCCGGCTTCGCGCCGCTGCGCCGGACTCCGTCCGGCGGACGTCGGGCGGGGTCGTGGGCCCACGCGGGGGCCGGCCGTCGCCTGCGGGTCTAGGGCCGCTGCGCGGAGCGGCCCCCGACCCGCCCTTCCACCGTTCCCCGGGGCTCCGCCCCGGCCCCGGCAACCCGGGCTGTGCCCGGCGCGCGGGCTGTGCCCGACACCCGGGCTGTACCGGGCACCCCGGGCATTGCCCGGAAACCCGGGCTGTGCCCGGAAACCCGTGCTGTGCCCGGCACCCGGGCTGGGTCGGGCACCCGGGTTGTGCCCGGCGCGCGGGCTGTGCCCGGTACTCGGGCTGTACCGGGCACCCCGAGCTGTACCGGGTAACCCGGGCTGTGCCCGGCCCCCGGGCTGGGTCGGGCGACCCGGGCTGTGCCCGGCACCCGGGTTGTGCCCGGGACCCCTGGGCTGTACCGGGCATCCCGGGCTGTACCGGGCATCCCGGGCTGTACCGGGCATCCCGGGCTGTGCCGGGCAACCCGGGCTGTGCCCGGCAACCCGGGCTGTGCCCGGCAACCCGGGCTGTGCCCGGTAACCCGGGTTGTGCCCGGCACCCCGGGCTGGGCCGGGGTGCCGGTTGGGCCGAACCCCTCGGGGTTTCGGTTCGCGGGCTTTCCGTTGGGTGGTTCAGCCTCGCCGGCGGTTGAGGCGCGGGGGCTGGGGGCGGAGCCGCCGAGGTGGGGGCCGGGGCGGAGCCCCGGGGAACGGGCGAAGGGTGGGGCGGGGAGCAGCCCCGCGCAGCGGACACCGCCGGCCCGCCGCCAGGCGACAATGGCGGGGTGTTCCACGATCTCTTCCCGCCCGGCATCCAGCACGCCCTGGACCTCGCGGGCATCTTCGTCTTCGCCACCGCCGGCGCCCTCCTCGCGGTCCGCAAGAACTTCGACGTCTTCGGCATCGCCGTCCTCGCCCTCGTCACCGCCCTCGGCGGCGGCCTGCTGCGCGACCTCTGCATCGGCGCCGTCCCGCCCGCCGCGTTCAGCGAGCTCAGCTTCTTCGTGACCCCCCTCATCGCGGCCGCGATCGTCTTCTTCCTCCATCCCGAGGTGCAGCGCATCAACCGCGCCATCAACGTCTTCGACGCCGCCGGCCTCGGCCTGTTCTGCGTGTCGGGCACGACCAAGGCCTACGAGTACGGCCTCGGCCTGACCTCCTCCGCCGCCCTGGGCGTGGCCACCGCCGTCGGCGGCGGCGTGCTGCGCGACGTCCTGGTCAACGAGGTGCCCTCGCTGCTGCGCGACCGCGAGATGTACGCCGTGCCCGCCGTCGTGGGCGCCGCCATGGTGGCCCTCTTCATCAGCTTCGAGATGCTGAACCCCTTCACGACCGCCCTGGCGACCGTCACCACCTTCGTGCTGCGCCTGCTCGCGATGCGCTACCACTGGCGTGCCCCGCTGGCCTGGAACCGCCGTTCCTCGGTGGCCGAAGAGGTGTAGGTCCCACCCGCCGACAAAAGCTACCGCTTAGTAGCTTCGCGGTGTACCGTCATCGCCATGTCTTACGCAGCGGCCCAGGCCTCCATCGGCGACAGCGAATTCGACCGCGACACCACCATCACCGCCCGCGCGGGCGAACCCGGGGTGTACGACGCGGAGCTGTCGGCCGGCTGGACGATCATCACCGCCGTCAACGGCGGCTATCTGCTGGCCCTGGTCGGCCGGGCCCTCGCGGCGGCCCTGCCGCACCCGGACCCCTTCACCGTCTCCGCCCACTACCTCACCTCGTCCGTGCCCGGCCCCGCCGTGATCCGCACCGAGGTGGTCCGCGTCGGCCGCACCCTCTCCACTGGCCAGGCCTCCCTCTTCCAGTACGACGAGAGCGGCGCCGAGATCGAGCGCATCCGGGTCCTCGCCTCGTACGGGGACCTCGCCGCGCTCCCCGACACCGTCCACACGGTGGCGCAGCCGCCGGTCATGCCCGCGTACGAGGACTGCCTCGGCCCCGAGGCCGGCCCGGCCCCCATCCCGGGGAGCAACGCCATCGTGGACCGGCTCCGGCTGCGCCTGGACCCGGCGACGGCGGGCTGGGCGGTCGGGGCGCCGTCGGGGAAGGGCGAGATGCGCGCCTGGTTCGAGCTGGCCGACGGCCGCGACGCCGACCCGCTGTCGCTGCTGCTCGCGGTGGACGCGCTGCCGCCGACCGCCTTCGACCTCGGCCTTCTCGGCTGGGCCCCGACCGTCGAACTCACCACCCACATCCGCCACCGCCCGGCCCCGGGCCCCCTCCGCGTCGGCATCGTCACCCGCAACCTCGCCGGGGGCTTCCTGGAGGAGGACGCCGAGGTCTGGGACTCGGCGAACCGCCTGGTGGCCCAGTCCCGCCAACTGGCCCGCGCCCCCCGCTAGGGGGTCCGCGAAGTCCCGCCTGCCCTGCGACGCCTGGCACCGCACCTCGCCGCGTTGTCGGGCCTGCCCGAGTACGTCCAGTACGCGGGCGGCCCTCCGCCTTGCGATGCACGGCACCAGACGCCGCAGGGCCCGCCCTGCGGGCGGCCGGCGCTACTGTGCGGACACCCCCTAGGCCACCGGCCTCGCGCGCCGCTGCGCCGGGGCCGCGGGGTGCCGGGGTCGCGGTGGGGACCCCCGGGAGGGGTCCGGGAGGGCGATCGGCTCGTAGAATCACAAAATCATGGCCTACCTCGACCACGCCGCGACCACGCCGATGCTCCCGGAAGCCGCTGCGGCGATGACCGCGCAGTTCGCCGCCACCGGCAACGCGTCCTCCCTGCACGCCGCCGGCCGCCGGGCCCGCCGTACCGTCGAGGAGGCCCGGGAGTCCCTCGCCGAAGCCCTCGGCGCGCGACCGAGCGAGGTGGTCTTCACCGCCGGCGGCACCGAGGCCGACAACCTCGCCGTCAAGGGCCTCTTCTGGGCGCGCCGGGACGCCGACCCCGCCCGCACCCGCGTCCTCGCCAGCCCCGTCGAGCACCACGCCGTCCTCGACGCCGTGCACTGGCTCGCCGAGCACGAAGGGGCCGAGGTCGAGTACCTCCCCGTCGACCGTCACGGCCGCGTGCACCCCGAGGCCTTCCGGGCCGCGATCGAGCGGAACCCCGACGACATCGCCCTGGCCACGGTGATGTGGGCCAACAACGAGATCGGCACCGTCATGCCGGTCCGCGAACTGGCCTCCATCGCGCGGGAGTTCGCCGTACCCCTGCACTCCGACGCCGTCCAGGCCGTCGGGCAGCTCGACGTCCGCTTCGGGGACAGCGGCCTCGCCGCCATGACCGTCAGCGGCCACAAGATCGGCGGCCCCTACGGGATCGGCGCCCTGCTCCTCGGGCGGGACCAGAGCCCGGTACCCGTCCTGCACGGCGGCGGCCAGGAGCGGCACGTCCGCTCCGGCACCCTCGACGTCCCGGCCGTCGCCGCCTTCGCGGTCGCGGCCGTACTCGCCGCCGAGCGGCGCGAGCGGTTCGCCGCCGAGGTCGGCGCCCTGCGCGACGAGCTGATCGGGGCCGTGCTGGCCGCCGTCCCCGACGCCGTCCTCGGCGGTGACCCCGTCGACCGGCTCCCGGCCAACGCCCACTTCAGCTTCCCCGGGTGCGAGGGGGACTCCCTCCTCCTGCTGCTGGACGCGCAGGGCATCGAATGCTCCACCGGCTCCGCCTGCACCGCCGGCGTGGCCCAGCCGAGCCACGTCCTGCTGGCGGCGGGCACCGACCCGCAGCTGGCCCGCGGCACCCTGCGGTTCTCCCTGGGGCACACCTCCACGAAGGAGGACGTCGCCGCGGTCGCCGCCGCCATCGGCCCCGCCGTCGAACGCGCCCGCACCGCCGGCCTCACCTAGGGAGGCCGGCCCGGACGGCTTCACCCAGGGCAGAACGCCGCTCCCTTCCCCCCGCACCCCGGATCCCTAGGGTGAAGGGGTGAACACTCATACGCCGAACGAGCCCCGCGTCATCCGCCTGCGCCCGCAGACCCCGCCGCCCGGTTCCGGCGGGGCGGCCGTCGCCCCGCGGCGACCGGAGGGAGCGCCGCGGCCACCCGCGCCGAAGGAGCCCCTGTGGCGCGACCTCGTCGGCGACGTGCTGCGGCGCGAGCGGCTCGCCCAGGAGCGCACGCTGAAGGACGTCGCGGAGGCGGCCCGGATCTCGATGCCGTACCTGTCGGAGGTGGAGCGCGGACGCAAGGAGGCCTCCTCCGAGGTGCTCGCCGCCGCCGCAGGGGCCCTCGGGCTCGGCCTCGGCGACCTGCTCCTGCTCGCCGGGGACGAGCTGGCCCGGCACGCCCGGAGCCGGATGGCCCGGGGCCGCACCTCGCCCGCGTCGCCCACGGCGGCCCGGTACGACGGGCTCTGCCTCGCCGCCTGACCGGACGGACCGGACCGGGCCGACGGCCGGTACGACGGGGCGCGCCCCCGCCGTACCGGCCGGCCCCCGGCCACGGCAGGGCGGGGTCAGGCGAACCCGAACCGCCGGCTCAGCACCTCGTCGGCGAGCCCGTAGGCAACGGCCTCCTCGGCGGTGAACACCTTCTCCCGGTCCATGTCCGCGCGCAGGGTCGCCACGTCGTGGTGCGTGTGCCGGGACAGGACCTCCTCCACCTGTGAGCGGATGCGGACCATCTCCTCGGCCGCGAGGCTGAGGTCGGAGACCGTCCCCTGCCGGCCGCCGCTGGCCGGCTGGCCGAGCAGCACCCGCGCGTGCCGGAGCACGAACCGTCGCCCGGGATCCCCGCCGGCCAGCAGCACCGCCGCCGTCGACGCCGCCTGACCCACGCAGAAGGTGGAGACGGGCGCCTGGATGAAGGTCATCGTGTCGTAGATCGCCATCAGCGAAGTGAACGATCCGCCGGGCGAGTTGAGATAGATGGCGATCTCCTGCTCCGGGTTCGCCGACTCCAGGTGCAGGAGCTGCGCGATGACCACGTTGGCGACCCCGTCGTCGATCTCGGTGCCGAGGAAGATGACCCGCTCGTTCAGCAGCCGGCTGAAGACATCGTAGGACCGCTCGCCCTGCGCGGTGCGCTCGGTCACGTAGGGAACCGTGTACGACCCCATGTCACAGCCCCGTCCGTCGGCGCGGCGTGGCCGGGCGGATGTCGGCGAGCGACTCCACCACCCGGTCCACCATCCCGTACTCCCTGGCCTGTTCGGCCGTGAACCAGCGGTCCCGGTCACCGTCCCGCGCGATCGTCTCCTCGCTCTGCCCGGTGTGCTCGGCGATGATCCGCTCGACGGCCCTCTTGATGAACCGCAGGTTCTCCGCCTGGATCTCGACGTCCGCGGCGGTGCCGCCGATGCCCGCCGACGGCTGGTGCATCATGATCCGCGCGTTCGGCAGGGCGTACCGCTTGCCGGGCGTCCCGACGGTGAGCAGGAACTGGCCCATGCTGGCGGCGAACCCCATCGCCAGCGTCGAGACGTCGTTGGGGATGAGCCGCATCGTGTCGTAGATGGCGAGGCCCGCGGTGACCGATCCGCCGGGGCTGTTGACGTACAGGGCGATGTCGGAGCGCGGGTCCTCCGCCGACAACAGCAGCAGCTGCGCGCACACGCGGTTGGCGGACACCTCGTCGACCTGGGTGCCGAGGACGACGATCCGCTGGTCGAGCAGCCGTGCCGCGAGATGGTCGTCGAAGCGGCCGGGCGGTGTGCCGCCCTCCTCCGCGCGGGGCGCGAGCATGGTGAGGGGAGTCATCTCTTCTCCTTGTCGGGGCGGGATGCCGTCGACTCCACTCTTGACTCCCGGAGCCCCCCGGACGCCGTTCCTCTGCCCCCGGCAGATCCGCCACGGGCGGACACGACGTCCCGGCAGTACCCTCTCGGGATGCGCCGCACGGACCACGGGTGGTCACGGCCGGAGGCGGCCTGCTCAGCAGCGCACTGGCCACGGCGGGGCCGCTGGCCGGCCGGCCGCGCCGCACCTCCTGGACGTGGCGGGCCGCGGTGTCCCCCTGACGGGATCCGCAGGCCGCCCTTCAGTCCCAGGAGTTGAACAGCAGACCGCCCAGGGTGTCGATGCCGTAGGCGCGGACCTGGCGCCACTCGGACGGCGAGAGCACCGAGGTGTCCACCTCGGACAGGGGCGCGGTCAGCGTCTCGGCGGCCAGGACCGCGAACCCCGCGTGCACGAAGGCCTGGGACCAGGGCGGCGGTGTGAGGAACTCGTCCCGGTACCAGTCCCGGAGCTGAGCCGCGAAGGCGATCCAGGGATGGTGCGCGTGGCACAGGACGACGCTCGGCCCCGCCCCGCCCGTCACGGACGCGCTGTGAAAGCTCCGGGGGTACGCCCGCGCCTCCACGCCGCCCACCGTGCCTCCGGCGGCCCGGGCTGCGGCGTACAGGGCGGCGCGGAAGGCAGGCAGGCCCGTCTCGGGCAGCGGGCCGTGCTCCGGCCGGAAGAAGCCCGTCGCCCCCCGCGGCAGCACGAACGCCGGTGCCGCCTCGCCGGAGCCCCTCACCCCGGGAGCTGCGCCCGCACCAGGGCGATGTAGCGGTCCCAGTCCCAGTGGGGGCCCGGGTCCGTGTGGTCGGCGCCCGGGACCTCGTCGTGGCCGAGGATGTGCTTGCGGTCCACCGGTATGCCGTACCTCCGGCAGACGTCGGCGGCCAGCCGGGCCGAGGCCGCGTACATGGCGTCCGTGAAGTCCCGGGGCCGGTCGACGAAGCCCTCGTGCTCTATCCCGACGCTGCGCTCGTTCATCGAGCGGCTCGCCGCGTGGAAGGCCACGTCCAGCTCGCGCACCATCTGCTCCACATGGCCGTCCTGGCGCACGATGTAGTGCGCCGACGCCTTGTGCCACGGGTTCTTGAACGCGTCCACCGAGGACGCGAAGCCGCCCTGCGTGACATGGACCACGATCCGGTCCACCCGGTAGTCGTCGGGCCGGTCCGCGAGCCGCCAGTTCGCCGGCGAGGCCGCTGTCCAGCCCGCGCCCGCGTAGTCGATCTCCCCCTCCTTGCGCGGCTTGGACACCCCGGGCAGCAGCCACCAGGCCCGCCCGATCTCCTCCCGGGCCGTGACCCCCGCCGCCGCCAGGAGCCCCAGCCCGCCCAGCAGCACCGCCCGCCGGGTCAGGCGCCGCCCCTTCTCCACCTGCTCCGCCATGTGATCCACCCCCCACAGCCGACAACGCGCCGTGACCCCGCCCGGTTCCCCGTACCCTGGAGGGTGCTATGACTGAGAACCTGCCGCGCACCGCCCGCCCCCTCCGCGTCCTGGCCGCCATGTCGGGCGGTGTGGACTCCGCCGTCGCCGCCGCCCGCGCGGTCGAAGCCGGGCACGACGTCACCGGGGTCCATCTGGCGCTCTCCGCGAACCCCCAGTCCTTCCGGACCGGCGCCCGCGGCTGCTGCACCATCGAGGACTCCCGCGACGCCCGCCGCGCGGCCGACGTCATCGGCATCCCCTTCTACTGCTGGGACCTCGCCGACCGCTTCCGCGAGGACGTCGTCGAGGACTTCGTCGCCGAGTACGAGGCCGGGCGCACCCCGAACCCCTGCCTGCGCTGCAACGAGAAGATCAAGTTCGCGGCGCTGCTCGACAAGGCCCTCGCCCTCGGCTTCGACGCCGTCTGCACCGGCCACTACGCCACCATCGTCGAGAACGCCGACGGCTCCCGCGAGCTCCACCGCGCCTCCGACATGGCCAAGGACCAGTCCTACGTCCTCGGCGTCCTCGACGAGAAGCAGCTCGCGCACGCCCTCTTCCCGCTCGGCGACACGATCACCACCAAGGACGAGATCCGCGCCGAGGCCGAGCGGCGGGGCCTGGCCGTCGCGAAGAAGCCCGACAGCCACGACATCTGCTTCATCGCCGACGGCGACACCCAGGGCTTCCTCGCCCGGCGCCTCGGCAAGGCCGAGGGCGACATCGTCGACGCGGCCACCGGTGAGAAGGTCGGCACCCACGAGGGCGCCTACGGCTTCACCATCGGCCAGCGCAAGGGCCTGCGCATCGGCCACCCGGCCCCCGACGGCAAGCCCCGCTACGTCCTCGACATCTCCCCGGTGGACAACACCGTCACCGTCGGCCCCGTCGAGGCCCTCGACGTCACCGCGCTCACCGCGATCCGCCCCCGCTGGTGCGGCTCCACGCCCGCCGCCCCCGGCACCTACACCGCGCAGCTGCGCGCCCACGGCGGCGAGACCGAGGTCTTCGCCGAGGTCGTGGACGGCGAGCTGCGCGTCACCTTCACCGAGCCGGTCCGCGGCGTGGCCCCCGGCCAGGCGATCGTCCTCTACGACGACACCCGCGTGGTCGGCTCCGCCACCATCGCCACCACCACCCGGGCGGCGGCCCCCGCCACCGCCTAGCGGACCGTCAGGACGATCTTGCCGGTGGTGCGGCCCCGCTCGCCGATCTCGTGGGCCTGCGCGGCCTGCGCCAGCGGCAGGACCGTGTCGATGACGGGCCGCAGCCTGCCCTCCTCCACCAGGGCCGCGATCTCCGCCAGACCCCGGAAGTCGGGCTCGACCAGCGTCCAGCCGGTGTGGACGCCCTCCGCGTCCGCCGGCACGTCGTCCGGGGAGGGCAGCGTCACCAGGTGGCCGCCGGGCTTGAGCACCTTCAGCGAGTGCTGCCCGTTGTCCCCGCCGAGGGAGTCGATCACCACGTCGACGTCCGAGACCGCCTCGGTGAAGTCGGCCGACCGGTAGTCGATCAGCTCGTCCGCCCCCAGTTCGCGCAGCAGCTCGTGCTTGGCCGCGCTCGCCGTGCCGATCACGTACGCCCCGCGCGCCTTGGCGATCTGCACCGCGAGGTGGCCGACGCCGCCCGCCGCCGCGTGGATCAGCACCCGCTGCCCGGGCGTGACACCGGCCGTGTCCACCAGCGCCTGCCAGGCGGTCAGCGCCGCCAGCGGCAGTGCGGCCGCCTGCACGTGGTCGAGGGAGGCGGGCTTGCGGGCGAAGTGCCGGGCCGCGCCCACCACGTACTCCGCGTAGCCGCCCGCCTGCCGCGGGAAGCCCGGCATTCCGTACACCTCGTCGCCGGGGGCGTAGAGGGTCACGCCCGGGCCGACCGCCTCGACGGTGCCGGAGACGTCCCAGCCCACGATCGGGGTCTCGCCCCAGGCGATCAGGGCGCCGCTGGCCCGGGTCTTCCAGTCGACGGGGTTCACGCCGGCCGCGTGGACGCGTACCAGGATCTCGTTGAGGCCCGGCTCCGGCCGCTCGATCTCCCGCTCGACCAGGGTCTCGGGGCCGCCCCATCCGTTCACGACGATCGCACGCATGTCTGTCTTCCTCATTCCATGGATTTCCGTCCGATACCGGGTCCTCCCCGGCGACACGTCCCACACTCGGGCATCGCAGGACGCCGTGGTATTGGCCGGATGGCCAGGGTGTGACAGGATCTGGCCATGGGCAGTGCACGGAATTCGACGGCGGAGGCCGGGGCCGGCCGGCGGACCCACCGGGTCGCGGTGCTGGCGCTGCCCGGTGTTCCCCCCTTCGAGCTGGGCATTCCCTCCCGCGTCTTCGGCAGCGCCGTGGACGGGGCCGGGCAGCCCCTGTACGAGGTCACCGTCTGCACCGCCGACGGCCGCCCCGTCCTCAGCGACGCCGGCTTCACCGTCCAGCCCGCCGCCGGGCCGGAGGCCCTGGCCGCCGCCGACACCGTCATCCTCCCGCCCACCCACGCCATGCCCGAGCTGGCCCGCGGCGGGCCCCTGCCCCCCGAGGTCACCGCGGCCATCGCCGGAATCCGCCCCGGCACCCGCCTCGTCTCCATCTGCACCGGCTCCTACGTGCTCGCCGCCGCCGGACTCCTCGACGGCCGCCCCGCCACCACCCACTGGAACCTGGCCCCCGAGTTCCGCCGGGCCTACCCCCGCGTCCAGGTCGACGAGGAGGTCCTCTTCGTCGACGACGGCGACGTCCTGACCTCCGCCGGCGTCGCCGCCGGGGTCGACCTGTGCCTGCACCTGATCCGCCGCGACCACGGGACGGCCGTCGCCAACCGGGCCGCCCGCATGTGCGTCGTACCGCCCTGGCGCGACGGCGGGCAGGCCCAGTACATCGACCGCCCCGTCCCCGCCCCCACCGTCGCCACCACCACCGCCACCCGCGCCTGGGCCCTGGAACGCCTCGCCGAGCCGATCACCCTGGGCGAGCTCGCCGCGCACGCCCGGATGAGCCAGCGCACCTTCACCCGGCGCTTCCGCGACGAGGTCGGCATGACCCCCGTGCAGTGGCTCACCGGGCAGCGCCTGGAGGTAGCCCGCCAGCTGCTGGAGTCCAGCGACCTGCCCGTCGACCTCGTCGCGCACCGCGCCGGCTTCGGCTCCGCCAACTCCCTGCGCCAGCACATGCGGACCGCCTTCGGCGTCTCCCCGATCGCCTACCGCCGCACCTTCGGCCCGCACACCATGACCCCGGAGGTAATCGCCACCGCCGACGCCCGCTGACAGCCTGGGTGCAGGAGCCGGAACCACCCGGCCCGCGACCAGGGAGACCACCATGACCGCGTACGCCATCGCCCACCTGCGCCGGCCCACGATCAACGAGGACGTCCTCCGCTACATCGAGGAGATCCAGGCCACCATGGACCCCTTCGGCGGCCGCTTCCTCGTCCACGGCAAGGAGGTCGAGGTCCTCGAAGGCCCCTTCCCCGGCACGGTCGTCGTCATCGGCTTCCCCGACATGGAGCGCGCCCGCGCCTGGTACGCCTCGCCCGCCTACCAGGCCATCCTCCCGCTGCGCACCCGTCACATCCCGGGCGAGACCCTCCTGGTCGAGGGCGTCCCCGCCGACTACGACGCCCGGGGGACCGCCGGATCCCTGCGCGGGGCCGCCGGAGCCTGAACCGCCCGCCGGGAGCCGCGGACCGTGGCGGCCGCGGGGCCGGGGCGGATGCGAGCATGGGCCGTATGGCTACTCACCTGATCACCGGCGCCGGCTCCGGCATCGGCGCCGCCGTCGCCGCCCGCCTGCACGCCCGCGGCGACGACCTCGTCCTCCTCGCCCGCGACGCCGCCCGCGCCCGGCAGCTCGTGGAGCGCTACCCGGGCGCGCGGACCCTCGTGGGCGACCTCGCGGACCCCGACCGGTTGTCGTGGGCGTTCTCCAAGCAGCCGGTGCCCGAACGGATCGACTCCCTGCTGCACATCGCCGGGATCGTCGACCTCGGACCCGTCGGCGACCTCCGCCCCAAGACCTGGCACCAGCAGCTCAACGTCAACCTCATCGCCCCCGCCGAGGTCACCCGGCTGCTGCTGCCCACCCTGCGGGCCTCCAAGGCCACCGTCGTCTTCGTGAACTCCGGCGCCGGGCTCCACGCCCACGCCGAGTGGAGCGCCTACGCCGCCTCCAAGCACGGCCTCAAGGCCCTCGCCGACTCGCTGCGCGAGGAGGAGAAGGGCAACGGCGTACGCGTGACCTCCGTCTACCCGGGCCGCACCGCCAGCCCCATGCAGGCCAAGGTGCACTCCCAGGAGGGCAAGGAGTACGACCCCGCCGCCTGGATCGACCCCGAGTCCGTGGCGACGACCATCGTCATGGCCGTCGACCTGCCGCGCGACGCCGAGGTCAACGACCTGTCCGTCAGGCCCGGCCGATGACCGCGGGCGCCACCGGGGTCGGCTCCCTGCCGGGCGGCGACGCCCGCGAGGCCGCCAAGACCGTCACCGGCTCCTTCGAGGAGTTCCCGTACCTGCCCGAGCTGCCCGCCCGCGGGCCGGGCGCGGACATGATCGGCCGCTCCCTGGGGCTGCTCGTCGACCTGTACGCCCACGTCGAGCCCAGCGGCTGGCGGATCAGCGACCGGCCCGGCCGGGACACCCGGCGCGCCCGGTCCTGGCTGGGGGAGGACCTCGACGCCCTGGAGGAGTTCACCCAGGGCTACACGGGCAAGCTGAAGGTCCAGGCCGTCGGCCCGTGGACGCTGGCCACCGCGCTCGAACTGCACGGCGGCGAGGCCGTGCTCCAGGACCCCGGAGCCTGCCGCGACCTGGCCGGATCCCTCGCGGAGGGCCTGCGCGAGCACCTGGCCGACGTACGCAAGCGCGTACCCGGCGCCGAGATCGTCCTCCAGTACGACGAGCCCTCGCTCACCGCCGTCCTGCTCGGCCGGGTCCGCTCGGCCAGCGGCTACCGCACCTACCGGGCCGTCGACCGGCAGGTCGTCGAGAGCACCCTGCGCGACCTGTTCGCCGTGCACCAGGGGGAGGTCGTCGTGCACTCCTGCGCGCCCGAGGTGCCCTTCGCGCTGCTGCGCCGGGCCGGCGCCACGGGCGTCTCGTTCGATTTCTCCCTGCTCACCGAGCGCGAGGACGACACCATCGGCGAAGCCGTCGAAGACGGCCTGAAACTCTTCGCCGGAGTGGTGCCGGGCACCGACGTCCCGTTGTCGGACCCGGGCGGTAGCGTCATGGGTGTCAGGAAGCTTTGGCGCAGGCTGGGGCTGGCTCCGGGGACTCTCGCCGAGTCCGTCGTGGTCACCCCCTCGTGCGGTCTGGCGGGCGCCTCGCCCGCGTACGCCCGCGCGGTGCAGGCCCATTGCGTCAGGGCGGCGAGGTCGCTCGCCGACAACCCTGAGTGACGGTCGAGGACGGGCCACGGGAGGACACGGCATGGCAGCCGAACAGCAGGACACGGCAGTACCGACGGCGGCGCGCGAGCAGCACCAGCTGCTCGCCGAGCAGGTCGAGGAGCACCGCTTCCGGTACTACGTGAACGACGCGCCGGTCGTCAGCGACGCCGAGTTCGACCAGCTGCTGCGCTCGCTGGAGGCCCTGGAGGAGCAGTACCCGGAGCTGCGCACGCCCGATTCGCCCACCCAGAAGGTGGCCGGGGCGTACGAGACCGACTTCGCCTCCGTCCAGCACCGCGAGCGGATGCTCTCCCTCGACAACGCCTTCGACGACGATGAGCTGTCCGCCTGGGCCGACCGGGTGGCCCGGGACGTGAACACCCCGGACTACCACTACCTGTGCGAGCTCAAGGTGGACGGCCTCGCCGTCAACCTCACCTACGAGAACGGCCGCCTCACCCGCGCCGCCACCCGCGGCGACGGCCGCACCGGCGAGGACATCACGCCCAACGTCCGCACCATCGCCGAGATCCCGGACCGCCTGCGCGGCGACCGGGTCCCGGCCCTGGTCGAGATCCGCGGCGAGGTGTACTTCCCGATGGAGAAGTTCGAGGAGCTCAACGCCCGGCTCGTGGAGGCCCAGGGCAAGCCCTTCGCCAACCCGCGCAACGCCGCGGCCGGTTCGCTGCGCCAGAAGGACCCGAAGGTCACGGCGACCCGCCCGCTGCACATGGTGGTGCACGGCATCGGGGCCCGCCAGGGCCTCGAGATCGAGCGCCAGTCGCAGGCGTACGAGCTGCTGCGCGAGTGGGGCCTGCCCACCGCCCGGCACAACAGGGTCGTCTCCTCGCTGGCCGAGGTGCGCGAGTTCATCGCCCACTTCGGCGAGAACCGCCACTCGGTGGAGCACGAGATCGACGGCGTCGTCGTCAAGCTGGACGAGATCGCCCTCCAGGGCCGCCTGGGCTCCACGGCCCGCGCCCCACGCTGGGCCATCGCCTGGAAGTACGCACCCGAAGAGGTCAACACCAAGCTGATCGACATCAAGGTCGGCGTCGGGCGCACCGGGCGCGTGACCCCGTACGCCCAGGTGGAGCCGGTGACGGTGGCCGGCTCCGAGGTCGAGTTCGCGACCCTGCACAACCAGGAGGTCGTCAAGGCCAAGGGCGTGCTCATCGGGGACACCGTCGTCCTGCGCAAGGCGGGCGACGTCATCCCCGAGATCCTCGGCCCGGTGGTGGACCTGCGGGACGGCACCGAGCGCGAGTTCGTCATGCCGGCCCAGTGCCCCGTCTGCGGGACGGAGCTGCGCCCGATGAAGGAGGGGGACATCGACGTCCGGTGCCCCAACGGGCAGACCTGTCCCGCCCAGCTGCGCGAGCGGCTCTACTACCTGGCCGGCCGCCAGAGCCTGGACATCGAGAACTTCGGCATCGTGGCCGCGGCGGCGCTGACCGGCCCGCTGGAGCCCGCCGAGCCGCCGCTGCTGGACGAGGGCGACCTCTTCGACCTCACCATCGAGCAGCTGCTGCCCATCAAGGCGTACGTCCTGGACGCGGACAGCGGCCTGCCCAAGCGGGACCCGAAGACCGGCGAGGAGAAGATCGTCAGGGTCTTCGCCAACCAGAAGGGCGAGCCGAAGAAGAACGCCCTGGCCATGCTGGAGAACATCGCGGCCGCCAAGAGCCGCCCGCTCGCCCGCATCATCAACGGCCTGTCGATCCGGCACGTCGGCCCGGTCGCCGCGGAGGCGCTCGCCCGCGAGTTCCGCTCGATCGAGCGCATCGAGCAGGCCACCCTTGAGGAGCTGACGGCCACCGAGGGCGTCGGCGCGATCATCGCCGCCTCCCTCAAGGAGTGGTTCGCCGTCGACTGGCACCAGGAGATCCTGCGCAAGTGGCGGGCGGCCGGTGTCCGGATGGAGGAGGAAGGTTCCGCCGAAGAGGAGGGGCCGCGCCCGCTGGAAGGGCTGACCGTGGTCGTCACCGGCACCCTGCAGAACCACACCCGGGACGGGGCCAAGGAGGCCCTGCAGAGCCGCGGGGCCAAGGTCACCGGCTCGGTGTCGAAGAAGACCTCCTTCGTCGTCGTCGGCGACAACCCCGGCTCCAAGTACGACAAGGCCGTCCAGCTGAAGCTGTCGATCCTCGACGACGCCGGCTTCGCGGTGCTGCTCGAGCAGGGGCCCGACGCGGCGCGCGAGGCGGCGCTGCCGCTGGAGGGCGGCCCCGCGCAGGAGCAGTAGCGGACCCGGACCGGAACTCCCCGGGTACGGCTCTGCGGGGGAACGGATGCGTGGCCTGCGGCCGTGCGGGCGGGCGCACGCCGGGCGCGGTGTCCGGTGGTGAACGGCTGGTACAAGGCTGGTCGAGGGGCGGTGAGCTGTCGGATCATCGGACGGGTGACGGAGGGGTCCTGGTCCAAACTCACCCGTTCGGCGGATACCGTACTGATGAGGATGGCTGGTCCGCATTCGGGCAACCACCGCCGACCGCTGCCCCTGGGAGCCACTCGCGTCCTACTGTTGTGGGGTGCCCCTGTCGTGCGCGGCTGCCTGATGCGCTTTCAGCCGTGATGGCATGACACCGGGGCCATCGCGCGACATCGGCATCGCCGGCTGTGAGAGGGACGGGCATGAAACCCACCGAAAGCGCCGACCCGTCACCTGAATTCGGCGGGGAGATCCCGCCCGTACGGGCGGGCCGGCTGGGTGTCCTGGGTGCCAGGACACCGGAGACCCGCGCCCTGGAGCAGGGGGCGGGCGGACCGGGCCGGCAGGGACGGCGCACCGTGCTGCCCCTCGCGCTCGTGTGCCTCTCCGCCGTGGTGCTCGCCGCCGGCATCGCCTCGGCGCTGACCGACCGTCAGGCGCTGTTCCCCGGCGGCCCGGTGGGATGGGCGCTCGCCCTGCTCACCGGCATCATCGTCGGCCACCTCGTCGCCCTGGGCCGCGACCGCTGGTGGGGCGGCACCGGATCCGGTGCCGCGCTCACCCTCGGGGTGCTCATCCTCTACGGATGGATCCCCGCCGGACTCGTCTCCCTGGCCGTGGTGTCCCTCGTCGGGGCCGCGCGCCGGCAGCGCTGGCGGCAAGGCCTGCTGCACGGCTCCGTCGACATCCTCGGCATCGGCGCGGGGGCCCTCGTCCTGGCCGCCTTCGGTGACGCGCCGAGCGTCGAGAGGCCGTGGCTGCCGATGGACTGGGACCTCGCGGCGGCCCCCGAGGTGGTCCTGGTCGCCCTCTCCTACCTGCTGGTCACCCGGATCCTGCTGTGGTTCGCCCTCGCCCCGCGCGGCGGCGGGCTGCCCACCGTCGCCCGTACGGCCCTGCTGCGCCAGGCCCTGGTCGCCGGGGCCCTGCTCGGCATCGCCCCGCTCATCTGCGTGGTGGCCAGCACCCAGCCGGTGCTGCTGCCGCTGTTCGCCGTACCGCTCATCGCCCTCGACTCGACCCTGTGGATCGCCCGCGCCCGCGCCGAGGAGCAGCTGCGCGACCCGCTGACCGGGCTGCCGAACCGGCAGTGGCTGCTGGAGCGGGCCTGGTCCGCGCTGGACGAGGCCGAACGCCTGGGCACCCGGTCGGCCCTCGTGCTCATCGACCTGGACCGCTTCCGCGCCGTCAACGACACGCTGGGCCACCTCGCCGGGGACCGGCTGCTGCTCCAGATCGCCGAGCGGCTGCGCCAGGCGCTCCCGGCCGAGGCGGAGGCGGCCCGGCTCGGCGGCGACGAGTTCGCCGTACTGCTGCCCACCACCGACTCCACCACCAGCGCCCAGCGGGTGGCCCGCAACCTGGTCGCCGAGCTCAGCTCCCCGCTGGACCTCGACGGCCTCACCCTGGTCCTGGAGGCCAGCGCCGGGCTCGCCGTCTTCCCCGACCACGCGCTGGACGCCGAAGGGCTGCTGCGCCGGGCCGACGTGGCCATGTACCAGGCCAAGCGCGACCGGACGGGCGTGGAGGTCTACGAGTCCAAGCGCGACAGCAACACCCCCGACCGGCTCGGCCTCCTCGGCGACCTGCGCCGGGCCCTGGACGCCGGCGAAGTGGAACTCCACTACCAGCCCAAGGTCCGCTTCGACGGGCAGGTCGCGGGCCTGGAGGCGCTGGTCCGCTGGGTGCACCCCGAGCGGGGCCGGGTCTCCCCGGACGAGTTCATCGCGATCGCCGAGACCTCCGGGCTGATGCCGCACCTGACGGAGTACGTCCTGGAGACCGCCCTCGCCCAGGTCGCCCGGTGGCGGGCGCAGGGCCTGAAGGTCCCCGTCGCCGTCAACGTCTCGCCGCGCGACGTCCACACCCCGGGCTTCGCCGGAGCCGTCGCGGCGCGGCTCGCCCGGCACGGCGTCCCGGCGAGCGGCCTCCAGCTGGAGATAACGGAACACGTCCTGCTGGAGGACCCGCAGCGGGCGGCCGACACCATGGCCGGGCTGACCGGCCACGGAGTCAAGATGTCCCTGGACGACTTCGGCACCGGCTACTCCTCCCTGGTGCACCTGCGGCGGCTCCCGGTGAGCGAGCTGAAGATCGACCGCTCCTTCGTGGCGCGGCTGGCCGTCGACGCCCAGGACGCGGAGATCGTCCGCTGCACGGTCGACCTCGCCCACTCCCTGGGCCTGCTGGTCGTCGCCGAGGGCGTCGAGGACGACGAGACCTGGGAGCGCCTGCGCGACCTCGGCTGCGACGCCGTACAGGGCTGGCTGGTCGCCGCCGCCATGCCCCCGCAGGAGGCCACCGCCTGGCTCCTGGCCCGCGGCGAGCGCGGCTGGCGCCGACCGGCCGACATCACGGCGGAACTCGCCGCCGCGGCCTCCTCCACCGCCGCCGCCACCTCCGACACCCCGGCCCCGTAGGCGGACGGGGCGGCGGGAAGCGGCCGGCGCGCGGTGGTGCGGCCCGGCCACGGAAGGGGGCGGCGGCAAACCGTTTAACGGGTCGGGGGCCCGGCCCCATAGGATTGGGGCCGAAACCTACACACTCACCACCCCCAGAGGATCGCTGCATGCCTGGCATCACGCGCGAGGAGGTCGCCCACCTCGCTCGGCTGGCACGTCTGGAGCTGAAGAGCGAAGAGCTCGACCACTTCGCAGGACAGCTCGACGACATCATCGGCGCGGTCGCCCGCGTTTCCGAGGTCGCCGACCAAGACGTCCCGCCGACCTCCCACCCGCTGCCGCTGACGAACGTCATGCGCGCGGACGAGGTCCGTCCCTCGCTCACCCCCGAGCAGGCGCTTTCCGGTGCTCCCGCCCAGGAGCAGCAGCGTTTCAAGGTGCCGCAGATCCTGGGGGAGGACTAATCACCATGGCCGACACCCACATCATCAAGCTCACGGCCGCCGAGACCGCCGAGAAGATCGCCTCCGGCGAGCTCACGGCCGTCGAGGTCACCGAGGCCCACCTCGCGCGCATCGAGGCGACGGACGAGAAGGTCAACGCCTTCCTGCACGTCGACCGCGAGGGCGCACTCGAGCAGGCCCGCGCCGTGGACGCCAAGCGCGAGCGCGGCGAGGAGCTCGGCCCGCTGGCCGGCGTCCCGCTCGCCCTCAAGGACATCTTCACCACCACCGGGGTCCCGACCACCGTCGGTTCGAAGATCCTCGAGGGCTGGATCCCGCCCTACGACGCCACCGTGACGCGCAAGCTCAAGGAAGCCGGCGTCGTCATCCTCGGCAAGACCAACATGGACGAGTTCGCCATGGGGTCCTCCACCGAGAACAGCGCCTTCGGCCCCACCGGCAACCCCTGGGACCTCACCCGGATCCCCGGCGGCTCCGGCGGCGGTTCCGCGGCCGCGCTGGCCGCCTTCCAGGCCCCGCTCGCCATCGGCACGGACACCGGCGGCTCCATCCGCCAGCCCGCCGCCGTCACCGGCACCGTCGGCGTGAAGCCCACGTACGGCGGTGTCTCCCGCTACGGCATGGTGGCCTTCTCCTCCTCCCTGGACCAGGGCGGCCCGTGCGCCCGTACGGTCCTGGACGCGGCCCTCCTGCACGAGGTCATCGCCGGCCACGACCCGCTCGACTCCACCTCCATCGACGCCCCGGTCCCGCCGGTCGTCGAGGCCGCCCGCAACGGCTCCGTGGCCGGCATGCGCGTCGGTGTGGTCAAGCAGTTCGCCGGCGAGGGCTACCAGGCCGGCGTCATCCAGCGCTTCAACGAGTCGGTGGAGCTGCTCAAGGAGCTCGGCGCCGAGATCGTCGAGCTGGACTGCCCGTCCTTCGACCTCGCCATGGCCGCCTACTACCTGATCGCGCCGTCCGAGGCCTCCTCGAACCTGGCCCGCTTCGACGCCATGCGCTACGGCCTGCGCGTCGGCGACGACGGCACGAAGTCCGCCGAGGACGTCACCGCCCTGACCCGCGAGGCGGGCTTCGGCGACGAGGTCAAGCGCCGCATCATCCTCGGCACGTACGCGCTCAGCTCCGGCTACTACGACGCGTACTACGGCTCCGCCCAGAAGGTCCGCACGCTCATCACGAAGGACTTCGAGAAGTCCTTCGAGCAGGTCGACGTGATCGTCTCCCCGACCACCCCGACCACCGCCTTCGCGATCGGTGAGCGCACCGACGACCCGCTGGCGATGTACCTCGCGGACCTGTGCACCATCCCGACCAACCTGGCCGGCAACTCCGCCATGTCGCTGCCGTGCGGCCTGGCACCGGAGGACGGCCTGCCGGTCGGACTGCAGATCATCGCCCCGGCGATGAAGGACGACCGCCTGTACAAGGTCGGTGCCGCCGTCGAGGCCGCCTTCACCGCGCGCTGGGGTCACCCGCTGCTCGAGGAGGCTCCGTCGCTGTGAGTTCCAGTGCACTGTCCAAGGCCAAGGGCTTCAAGAAGTCCAAGTCCGGCACGTACCTGTCGATCGGCACCACCGCGTTCGGTGCCATCAGCGTGATCAAGCAGGCCAGGAAGGCCCGCACCGAGAACGACACGCTGAAGCTGGTCGACGCCGTTGTGTCCGCCGCCGCCATCGTCACCGGCCTCGCGATCCTGTACCGCGAGCTGAAGCGCCTCGGCGACGACGACGTCCTGCTGGGCTGAGAGGGAAGTTTCACCGTGACCACCTTCACCGAACTGCTGTCGTACGAGGACGCCCTCGCGTCGTACGACCCCGTCATGGGCCTCGAGGTCCATGTCGAGCTCGGCACCAAGACCAAGATGTTCTGCGGCTGTTCCACCGAGCTGGGCGCCGAGCCCAACTCGCAGACCTGCCCGACCTGCCTCGGTCTGCCCGGCTCCCTCCCGGTCGTCAACGCGATCGGCGTGGAGTCCGCCGTCAAGATCGGCCTCGCCCTCAACTGCGAGATCGCCGAGTGGTGCCGCTTCGCCCGGAAGAACTACTTCTATCCGGACATGCCGAAGAACTTCCAGACCTCCCAGTACGACGAGCCCATCGCCTTCAACGGCTACCTGGACGTCCAGCTGGAGGACGGCGAGGTCTTCCGCGTGGAGATCGAGCGCGCCCACATGGAGGAGGACACCGGCAAGTCGCTGCACGTCGGCGGTGCCACCGGCCGCATCCACGGCGCGTCCCACTCCCTGCTGGACTACAACCGCGCCGGCATCCCGCTCATCGAGATCGTGACCAAGCCCATCGAGGGCGCGGGCGAGCGGGCCCCCGAGGTCGCCAAGGCGTACGTCGCCGAGCTGCGCGAGGTCATCAAGGCGCTCGGCGTCTCCGAGGCCCGCATGGACAAGGGCCAGATGCGCTGCGACGTCAACCTGTCGCTGCGCCCCTCGCCCGAGGCGCCGTACGGCACCCGCAGCGAGACGAAGAACGTCAACTCGCTGCGCTCCGTCGAGCGCGCGGCCCGCTTCGAGATCCAGCGCCACGCGGCGGTGCTCTCGTCCGGCGGCTCGATCGTGCAGGAGACCCGGCACTTCCACGAGGAGGACGGCTCCACCACGGCCGGCCGCATCAAGGACAACGCCGAGGACTACCGCTACTTCCCGGAGCCGGACCTGGTGCCCGTGGCCCCGGCCCGCGCCTGGGTCGAGGAGCTGCGCGCCGGTCTGCCCGAGATGCCGCGCGTGCGCCGCAACCGCCTCCGCGAGGAGTGGGGCGTCACCGAGCACGACATGCAGTCGATCCTCAACGCCGGCGCCGTGGACTCCATCGTCGCCACCATCGAGGAGGGCGCCGACTCGGCCGCCGCCCGCAAGTGGTGGATGGGCGAGCTGGCCCGCAACGCCAACGAGAAGGGCGTCTCGGTCGACGAGCTGCCGATCACCCCGGCCCAGGTGGCACGGGTCGCGGCGCTCGTCGCGGAGGGCTCGCTCAACGACAAGCTGGCCCGCCAGGTCATCGAGGGCGTCCTCGCCGGCGAGGGCACCCCGGACGAGGTCGTCGACAAGCGCGGCCTGAAGGTCGTCTCGGACGAGGGCGCGCTCGGCGCGGCCGTGGACGAGGCCATCGCGGGCAACGCGGCCATCGCCGACAAGATCCGCGGCGGCAAGATCGCCGCCGTCGGCGCCCTGGTCGGCGCGGTCATGAAGACCACCCGCGGCCAGGCCGACGCGGCCCGCGTCAAGGAGCTCATCCTGGAACGCCTGGGCGTCGAGGGCTGATCCCTCCCCGCTCCTGACGAAGGCCCCGCACCGTCTCCCGGTGCGGGGCCTTCGCCGTGTCCCGTGGGGCCGTGGGGCGCGGATGGTGCGGCGTGTCCGGATGTGACGGGGAATCGTCATGGTGGCCACGGCGGCGCCACGTGAGGATGGGGTCATGCCCACTTCGCACCGGGTCGTCATCGCGGTCTTCCCCGATGTCGACCTCCTCGACGTCACCGGTCCGGCCGAGGTCTTCGCCCTGGCCAACCGGGAGACCGGCGGGCGGGCCGGTTACGAGGTCCTCCTCGCGGGGCCCGTCGCCGGTCCGGTGCGGACGTCGGCCGGAGTGCGGCTGCTCGCGGACGTCGCCTTCGACGAGGTCCGCGAGCGGGTGGACACCCTGCTGGTGCCCGGCGCGGTCGACATGACCGACGCCGGCCCCGTCGCCCGGATCGACGACACGGTCGTGGCGTGGGTGCGCGAAACCGCCCCGCACGCCCGGCGGGTGGCGTCGGTGTGCGTGGGGGCGCACGTGCTGGCGGCCGCCGGGCTGCTGGACGGGCGGACGGCGACCACCCACTGGTCGACCGCCGGCCAGCTGGCGGCCGACCACCCGGAGGTCACGGTCGACCCCGATCCGATCTTCGTGCGCACCGACCGCGGCCGGCTGTGGACCGGGGCCGGCATCAGCGCCTGCCTGGACCTGGCGCTGGCCCTCGTCGCGGAGGACCTGGGCGAGCCGACCGCGCTGGCGGTGGCCCGGCAGCTGGTGATGTACCTCAAGCGGCAGGGCGGCCAGAGCCAGTTCTCGGTGCCGCTGAGCCGGCCCGCGGCGGGTCGGCGGGACATCGACGACCTGCGGCTGTGGATCGCCGACCACCTCGACGCGGACCTGTCCGCACCCGCCCTCGCGGCCCGGATGTGCCTGAGCGAGCGGCACTTCGCCCGCGTCTTCACCCAGGAGACCGGTACCAGTCCCGCCGCCTACGTCGAGGCGGCCCGCATCGAGGCGGCCCGGCGCGTACTGGAGACCACGGACAGCCCGCTCGGGCAGGTCGCGGCCGCCGCCGGGCTGGGCTCGGCGGAGACCCTGCACCGGGCCTTCCGCCGGCAGCTCGCCACGACTCCGGCGGCCTACCGCCGCCGTTTCCGTACGCAGACCGGCTGACCCGCACTCCTCCTGGCGGGGGAGCCGGCTTCGCCGCGCCTCCCGCCGCCCGCTTCGTCCCTGTTTGTTCCTCGTACGAAAGGCCCCTCCATGAGCACGCACACCGCGTCCACGACCCTGCGCGACCTGAGCGGACTGGACAGCCGGCCGCCCCGGCTGGGCGACTCCGTCCTGATCATGATCGACTTCCAGAACACCTACCGCACCGGCGTGATGGCCCTGGACGGCGCCGAGGAGGCCCTCGCGGCCGGTGCCGGGCTGCTGGAGCGCGCCCGCGCCGCCGGCGCCCCGGTCGTCCACATCGTCAACGACGGCGGCGAGGGCACCCCGTACGACATCCGTGCCCGCATCGGCGCCATCAGCGACGAGGTCGCCCCGGCCGAGGGCGAGCCGGTGGTGGTCAAGCGGTTCCCGAACGCCTTCCACGCCACCGAGCTGGAGAAGACGCTGACCGGGCTGGGCTTCGGGGCCGGCAGCGGCGGGGCCCTGGTGCTGGCCGGGTTCATGACGCACATGTGCGTCGCCTCCACCGCCGAGGGGGCCTTCACCCTCGGCTACCGCCCCACCGTGGTGGCCGAGGCCACCGCGACCCGCGCCCTGGCCGCGCCGGACGGCGCCGTGGTGCCCGCGGCGGCCCTCCAGGCCGCCGCGCTGACCACGGTCACCGACCTGTTCGGGCTCGTCGTGCCCGGCGTGGACGCCCTCCGGTAGCGATCACCGCGTCCGTCAGCGGGCCGCCGCCGGCGCGCTGAGGAAGGCCAGGCGGGCCCGCTTCGCGGGGAGCTGTACCTCCGGCAGGTCGATCTCCGGCAGTTCGACCTCCGGGCCGAGCACGAAGCCGGTGCGCTCCAGCAGGCCGATGGCCTTGGCGTTGCGGGCGTCCGGCTCGGCGACGACGCGGCGGGCTGCCGGGTCGGAGAACAGGAAGCCGATGAAGACCGTCATCAGGGCACCGGTGAAGCCGTGCCGGACCCTGCCGCGGCTCGGACCGATCAGCAGGTGCACGCCGACGTCCCCGGGCTGGACCTCGTAGCACGCGCCGATCCGGTCCTCGGCGCAGTCGTACGTCTGGAACAGCGCGACCCGCTCGCCGTCGCGGGCGACCATGAACGCGTGGTGGGTGGTACGGCGGTCGACGTCCTCGTAGACCTCCTGGACCAGTGCGCGGTCGGCGCCGCCCATGCCCCAGAAGCGGGCCCGCTCCTCGGTGACCCAGCTGTGGATCAGCGCGGAGTCGGCGGCGGGGTCGACGGGGGTGATGGTGACGGTGCCGAAGCCCTCGACGTGCCGGGTGTGGACGGGCGTGCGGGCGGGGGCGGGGGCGGAGCCGGGGGCGGGGATCATGTGCGGTCCTTGGTGAGGCGGGCCCAGTCGGTGACGACGGGTACGAGTTCGCAGCGCGCCCACAGGGGGAGCTGGTCGCGGTGGTGCGGGGAGCCGGCGACGCCGTCCGCACCCAGCGGGACCGCCCAGAGGCTGTCCTCGCGGCGCCCCAGGTCCCACACGTAGCGGGCGGCGGAGGCGCGGGCGGCGCGGTCGGTGACGCCGGGGACGGAGGAGGTGGCGTTGACGCAGTCGTGGTCGCCGCCCAGGCCCGGCCACCCGGCCTCCGGGTCCGGCAGCGCCGACCAGGGGGTGAGGACGTGGAGCTGCGACCAGGCGGTCTCGGGGGCGTCGGCCGCGGCCGTCTCCTCCAGGGCGGCGCGGACGTGCGCGGCGCGGTCGAGGCCGGGGAGGAGGCTGGTGGTCAGCAGGCCTTCGAGGGCGTAGCCCACCCGCGGCAGGAGGTACAGCCAGGGGTGGAAGACCTCCGGGCCGCCGGGGGCCGGAGCGAGGTCCGCGAAGACGCGGTCGCCGGCGAGGCGGCGTACGGTCGCGCTCCGGAAGGACGCGAAGACGGCGGCGTCGGTGCTGTCGGCGTCCATGCGCCGGTCCCAGGCGAGGAGCCGCTCGCGGAGCCGGCCGGCGGCGGGGGAGAGGTCCCGGAGGGCGGGCAGCAGTGCGAGCAGCGGTCCGGCGGAGCCGAGGTACGTGTCGCCGTGTACGCCGGCCATCGCCTGCGGGGTCCAGTCCGCCGAGCCGCTGAGCAGCTCGCGGATCCGGTCGGCCCGGTGCGGGGGTGCGAACTCCACGCCGAGCGGGGACGCGATCCCCCGCGCGTTCGCCATGACGGCGAAGCCCTGCACCGGCTCGGCGGGGGTCGCCGCCCAGCCCTGCCAGGCGTGGCGGGCGTCCCAGGCGGGCACCGGCCGGAGCCGGTTGGCGGCGTCGCGCAGCGGCACGGCCCCCGCGACCCGGTGCAGGAGGCCGCCTTCGGAGTCGGCTGCGTGGACGACGTTGACGGGCTCGGCCCAGCCGTCGAGGGCGCGGTCGACGTCGGCGACCGTGCGGGCGCGGAGCAGGGCGGGCAGCGCGGCGAAGCCGAGGTCGCGGCGGACGCGCGGGGGGTAGCGCAGGGAGAGCGCGTCGGCGCCGTCGGGGACGAGGCCGTCGTCGGGGCGGGTGCCGTCGCTGCCCGTGCGGATGACGACCGGGCCGCGCCGGGTCTCCAGCACCTCCACCTCGACGTCGGCGGCCCCGGCCACGGAGAGGGTCTCGGTGTGGCGGGCGACCGGCTCCCAGGCGCCGTCGGGTCCCAGCGCCTCCAGGCCGTCGGCGGTGGGGCGCAGCCGCTCGGCGTAGAGGTCCTGGTAGTCGGCCATGGCGTTGGTGATGGCCCAGGCGGCGCTGCCGGTGTGCCCGAAGTGGGCGAGCCCGGGTACGCCGGGGACGGCCAGGCCGAGGACGTCGTACTCGGGGCAGGAGAGGCGGATCTGCTGGTAGACGCCCGGGTCCTCGATGAACCGGTGCGGGTCGCCCGCGATGATCGCCGCGCCGGTGGCGGTCCGGTCGCCCGGGACCAGCCAGCCGTTGCTGCCGGCGGTTCCGGGTCCGTCGGTCGCGAAGAGGGTGGCGGCGTCGTCGCCGAGGACGCGGGCGACGCGCTGGCGCCAGAGCTTGGTGGCGAACCCCGCGAAGAGGACGTGCGTGGCGGTCCAGACGGACAGCGGGACCCAGGGCTCCCAGGGGACGGGGGTGTGACCGGTGCGCGCGAAGCGCTCGTCCCGGGCGGCGCCCTCGGCGAGCCCGGAGTTGACCCCGTCGACGTAGGCGCGCAGCCAGGCGGCGGTCTCGGGGTCGAGGGCCTCGTGGCAGCGCCGGGCGGTGTCGTCGAGGCGGGCCTGGCGGGCGAAGCGGTCCCAGGTGATGCAGTCGGCGCCGAGGAACGAGGCGCTGGAGCCCTGGGCGCGGTGCCGCTCGACCTCCAGCTGCCAGGCCCGGTCGAGGGCGGTGACGCGGCCCTGGGCGTAGGAGAGGCGCAGGGGGTCGTCGGCGCGCAGGTGCGGAATGCCCCAGTCGTCGCGGTAGACCTCGTAGGCCTCTGTACTCACACTGCTCACACTCTTCCCCGGGCTTCTTAGGTAAGGCTGCCCTAACTATAGGGGGTGGGGGAAGGGGGTGGGCGCCCGGCCTAGGCGCCGACCGTGCCGTCGACGGCCTCGCGGAGGAAGTCGGCGTGGCCGTTGTGCCGGGCGTACTCGTGGATCATGTGCAGCATCACCAGCCGCAGCGAGGCCTCCTGCTCCCACTTCAAGACGTACGCCGTCACCTCCAGGGAGCCGGCGGCCGCCTCGACGGCGCGGGCGTGCTCCACCTCCGCCTCCCACGCGGCGAACGCCTCGGCCCGGGTGGCGCCGGAGGCGTCGTACGCGGCCTGGAAATCGTGGTCGTCGGACCACAGGTGCGGTACGTCCTGCCCGCCCATCGTGCGGCGGAACCAGTGGCGCTCCACCTCGGCCATGTGCCGGACCAGCCCCAGCAGCGACAGAGTGGAGGGCGGCGAGGCCCGCCGGCGCAGCTCCTCGTCACCGAGCCCCTCGCACTTCCAGGCGAGCGTCGCCCGGTGGTAGTCGAGGTAGGCCCGGAGGGTTTCGCGTTCCCCGCCGGTCAGGGGCGGCCCGATGCGTTCCGTGTTCTCCATGACCAAGATCCTCCCCCGCCGCCCGCCCCCGCGGAAGGCCCCTGCGGGTGCGCCGCGGCCCGCCGGATCAGGCGCCGCCGCCCGTCCACAGGTACGGCGTCGTGACGCCCAGCACGGCGAAGCCCAGCCGCTCCAGGATGGGCCGGCTGTCGTCCGAGGCGTCGACCTGGAGGTAGGGGATGCCGCGGGCCGCCGCCACGCGGGCGCGGTGGGCCACCAGCAGGCGGTAGAGGCCCCGGCCGCGCCACTGCGGGTCGGTGCCGCCGCCCCACAGGCCCGCGAAGGCGCTGCCCGGGCGCATCTCCATCCGGGCCGCGCTCACCGGGGCGTCCCCGGCCATCGCCACGACGGCCTCGATCGTGTCCGGCTCCTCCCGCAGCAGGCTGAGCAGCTGCTGCCGGATGCGCGGCCGCTCGGTGCCGAAGGCCCGGCGGTGGACCTCCATCATCAGGTCCACCCCGGCCTCGTCCGTCACCACCCGCAGGGTGACCCCCTCCGGCGGCTCCACCGGCAGCGAGGCGAGGTCCTCCGTCCGTGCGACCAGCAGCGTCTCCGGAGCCTCCGGTACGAAGCCCGCCGCGAGCAGCCGGTCCCCGAGGTCGGCCGGGCGGTCGTGTGCGTACAGCTTCCACTCGAACTCCGGCCCGCCCTCCTCCTGTCCGCGCGCGCCGAAGTACGCCACCTGCGCCGCGATCTCCGCGTCCGCCGTGTCCTCGTCCAGGTCCGACCAGAGCACGCCGTTCCAGCCGAGCCCGCGCTCCGTCCGGCGTACCACCCCGCCCACCCGCTCGACCCGCGCGTGCGGGGTGTCGGGCTGCGCGTCGCGCCGCATCTGCGCGTCGTACCGGTCGCGCACCTTCAGCAGTTCATCGTGATCAGTCGTCGTCATGCGGTCAGCTGACCAGGAGCCCGGCCGGTCCCACAACTGCATTAGCCTCACCCCGTGAACGACGACCTCGCGATCTACACCGGCAAGGCCACCCCGGACGCCGCAGCCGACCGGGGCTGGCTCCTCGGGCACTTCAAGAGCCCCGGCGATCCCCGCCACAGCGAGGACGTCGAAATCAAGTGGGGCGTCCACCCCAAGGGGGAGGAACGCGGGAAGTGGGTGACCGGGGAGCGGCGCACCGCGCTCCAGGTGCTGATCAGCGGCCGGTTCCGGCTGGAGTTCCCCGGCCGGACCGTGGTCCTCGCCGAGCAGGGGGACTACGTGGTCTGGGGACGCGGAGTCGACCACTCCTGGTACGCGGAGGAGGACACGGTGGTCCTCACCGTCCGCTGGCCCTCGGTCCCCGGCTACCGGGCCGACGAGCCGTCCGCCACCGGACACCAGTGACGAAGGTCCCGCATTCCGCGACAGATCTGTGACGATGCACACGAACCGAACCAACGATCACACATGGCTGGAATCGTGTCGATCGAGGTGTGGACCCCTGGCCGCGGCGGACCTCGCGGCCGGCCCGCACACGTTCACGCGTTCATGAGTTCTTTGCGCCGGGCTACCTCCCGCTGAAGATCCGAACCACCAGGGAGCACGTCCGTTGGCAGCAATCGCACGGTGGTGCCTGCGGCACCGACTGGTCACCGTCCTGATCTGGCTGCTCGCCCTCGGCGGGACCGCCGCGGCGGCCGGAGCCGCCGGGACCGCGTTCTCCAACGACTACGAGGTCCCCGGCACGGAATCCGCCAAGGCCCACGCCCTCCTGCGCGAGGGCTTCCACGGGCAGGGCGGCGACACCGACACCATCGTGTGGCGGGCCCCGGACCACCGCACGGCACGGACCCCGGACATCGAGCAGCGCATGACCCGGGCCCTGGACGCCGTCGCGGCCCTGCCCGGGGTGGCGTCGGTCGCGAGCCCCTACGCACCGGGCCCCGCGGGCACGGCCCAGATCAGCCGCGACGGACGCACCGCGTACGCGGTGGTGACCTTCGACCGGCAGGCCGACTCGGTACCCAAGGCCCAGGCCAAGGCCGTCGTGGACACCGCGAAGAACCCCACCACCGAGGCCGGGGGCCTCCAGGTCGAGCTCGGCGGCCGCGCCGTCGGCCTGACCGGCACGCCGAGCGGGCACCTGGCCGAGGTCATCGGCGTCGCCATCGCCGCCGTGGTCCTCTTCCTCGCCTTCGGCTCCCTCGCCGCGAGCCTGCTGCCCATCGCCACCGCCCTCGTCAGCGTCGGCAGCGCCTATTTCGGGATCACCCTCCTCGGGCACGCCATGCCCGTCGCCGACTTCGCCCCGATGCTGGGCACCCTCGTCGGGCTCGGGGTCGGCATCGACTACGCCCTGTTCATCGTGACCCGGCACCGCAAGGGCCTGGCGCGCGGCCTCACCGTCGAGGAGGCCGCCGAGAGCGCCGTCGCCACCACCGGCCGGGCCGTCGTCTTCGCCGGGGCCACCGTCTGCATCGCCCTGCTCGGCATGCTGGTGCTGCGGCTGGACTTCCTCGACGGGGTCGCGCTGGCCGCCTCCCTGACGGTGATCCTGACCGTGGCCGCCTCCGTCACCCTGCTGCCCGCCCTCCTGTCGTACCTCGGCATGCGGGCCCTCTCGCGCCGCGAACGGCGCAGGCTCGCCGCCGACGGCCCCCGGACCCAGCCGCCGGCCGGATTCGCCGCCCGCTGGTCGGCCTTCGTGGAGCGGCACCCCAAACCGCTCGGACTGCTCGCCGTCCTGCTGATGGCGGGGCTGGCGCTGCCGGCCCTCTCGCTCCACCTCGGCACCTCCGACCAGGGCAACGACCCGGCCGCCTCCACCACCCGCAAGGCCTACGACCTGCTGGCCGACGGCTTCGGGCCCGGCACGAACGGCCCGCTCACCGTGGTGGCCCGCCTCGACGGAGCCGGCGACCGCGTCGCCGTCGGCCGGCTGACGGAGGCCCTGCGCACCACCGAGGGCGTCGCCTCGGCCGGACCGGCCGTCTTCAACCGCAGCGGGGACACCGCCGTCCTGACGGTCGTACCGGAGTCCGCCCCCCAGGCACGGGCCACGAGCGAGCTGGTCGAGACCCTGCGCCGGGACGTCATCCCGCGCGCCCGGCACGGCAGCTCGATGGACGCCCACGTCGGCGGGGTGACGGCCGGCTACGACGACTTCGCCGAGGTGATCGTCGGCAAGCTGCCGCTCTTCGTCGGGGTGGTCATCGCCCTCGGCTGCGTCCTGCTGCTGCTGGCCTTCCGGTCCATCGGCATCCCCCTCAAGGCCGCCGCCATGAACGTCGCGGCCGTCGCCTCCTCCTTCGGCGTCGTCGTCGCGGTGTTCCAGTGGGGATGGGGGAGCGAACCGCTGGGCCTGGGCAGCGCCGGGCCGATCGAGCCCTTCCTGCCGGTGATCATGGTGTCCGTGCTCTTCGGACTGTCCATGGACTACCAGGTCTTCCTGGTCAGCCGGATGTACGAGGAGTGGCTGGAGACCGGTGACAACAGGCGGGCCGTCCGCGTGGGCCTCGCCGAAACCAGCCGGGTGATCAACTCTGCGGCCGTCATCATGATCTCCGTCTTCCTGGCCTTCGTGCTCAGCGGCGACCGGCTCATCGCGATGTTCGGCATCGCGCTCGCCGCCGCCGTCGCGCTCGACGCCTTCGTCCTGCGCACCCTGCTCGTGCCGGCGCTCATGCACCTGCTCGGCGGCGCGAACTGGTGGATCCCCGCCTGGCTCGACCGCCGGCTGCCCCGGATCAGCATCGAGCCGCCGGAGCGCGGTATTCCCCGTGCGACACTTCCGTCGCAGCGGCCGGACACCGACCACCCCGAGCCGGCCCACCTGTCCCGCTGACCGGTCACGAGCCGTAAGGAAGCACGCATGTTCGCAAGAGAACTGGCCGAGGGCGCCCAGCTGTTCCCGCTGGAGGTGTGGCACGCCGAGGAGTTCCTGGCCCACATGGACCGGGGCCGGGAGTTCATCGGACGGTTCATCGGCCTCCCGGACCGTGCCACCGACCTCGAATCGGCGCGGCACCTGCTCGGCTCCAAGGCGGAGGAGGCCGCCAGGGACGGTGCCCGGCTGTACGGCATCCGCGTCGGCGGCACGCTCGTCGGCGGGGTCCTCTTCCGGACCTTCGACGCCGCCGCCGGCAACTGCGAGGTCGGCTGCTGGCTGGAACCCGCCGCGGCCGGCCGCGGGCTGGTCACCAAGGCCTGCCGGGTCCTGATCGACTGGGCCTTCCAGCAGCGCGGCATGCACCGCGTGGAGTGGCACGCGGCCTCCGGCAACAAGAGCAGCATCGCCGTCGCCGAACGCCTCGGCCTGACCCGTGAGGGCGTCATGCGGCAGAACCACCTCCACCGCGGCGTCCGCCAGGACACCGAGATCTGGGCCGTCCTCGCCCCCGAATGGGCCGCGGCCCGCCCGGCCTGACCCCCGCCGCCGCAGGCGACGCCACAGCCCGGCGGCCCACCGCCGGCAGGAGTTCCCCGGCCCTCTCAGGAACCTCTCAGAAACGCCGCCTACGGTGCCCGGCATGGACACCATCAAGACCCCCGCCCCCACCGGCCCCGACGCGGACACCGCCGAGGACGAGGCGGCCGCCCCGCACGGGGCCACCACCCCCGCGCCGGCCGCCGCCGACCCCGACGGCGGGGCGCCCGCCGCGGCGGAGGACGACGCGGCGGCCGAGGACGCGGGGGCCCTGGACGACGCGGCCGCGGACGCCCCCGGGCAGAGCACCGGCGTGGGGGCCGCCGCCTGCGCCGTCGTCGCCGCGGGTCTGGGCCTCGTCGCCCTCAGCGGCAGCTGGGTCTCCCGCGTGGCCGCCGAACGCCAGACGCTCATCGGCCAGATCGGGTCGGTCGACGCCACCACGGCCAAGGAGAAGATCGCCGCCCTGTACGGCGACGCCTGGCACATGACCGCCCTCGTCAACGGCGTCCTGTCCACCCTCGCCCTCCTCCTCGCCGTCTTCGTCCTCGCCCGCCCCGCCTTCGGCGCCCCCGGCCGCTTCCACCCCGCCTGGGTCCGCTCCGTCTCCTGGGCCGCCGTCGCCCTCGGCCTCCTCGGAGTGCTGCTCTTCGGCCTCATGTACTTCGACCTCCTCTTCCCCCTCCCCACCGCCGCCGAGTAGGCACCGCCTTACGGGATCCGCCGCCCGGTCTTAGGGCACACCAGGACGCCTCAGGCCCCGATGGCCCGGCCCTAAGGACCCCGGCACCCCACAGATGCGGCATGAGCCCCATGTGCCGCACCCCTCTGGGACGCGAATCTCGGATCACACCGAACGAGGTGCCCGAGAAGAGCAACCAGGGAGAACGAGATGTTCGAGTACGAGATCGCCACCGCCCGCCGCGCCGACCTCATCCGCGAGGCCGACCGGTACCGGATCGCCCAGGAGGCCAAGAAGGCCTCCCGCGCCTCCTCCGGGAACAACGAAGCCGAGAGGTCGGTGAGGGGACACCGCGGCCTCTTCACCCGCGTCGCGTGAACCGCGCCGCGG
The DNA here is from genome assembly GCF_040651895.1 of Streptomyces sp. NPDC048352. Taxonomy (NCBI): domain Bacteria; kingdom Bacillati; phylum Actinomycetota; class Actinomycetes; order Kitasatosporales; family Streptomycetaceae; genus Streptomyces; species Streptomyces sp. NPDC048352. The sequence continues at coordinate 19,257 of NZ_JBEZKZ010000009.1, read as the reverse complement.
ACCGCGTGAACTGACGCGTGATGAGGAGCGCACCGATAACGAGTGCCACCGACCCGCACCTCTGTGCGATGCTCGGCGGCGTGGAGACCAGATCTGTCAGCCCGGTGTTCGTCGGCCGAGCCGACGAACTGGCCGCACTCGTGGACGCCCTGGGGCGCGCCGCCGGCCAGGAGCCGCAGGCCCTGCTCATCGGCGGCGAGGCCGGAGTCGGCAAGACCCGCCTGACCGAGGAGTTCCTCGCGGAGGCCGCCCGCCGCGGAGCCGTGGTGGCCGTCGGGGGCTGCGTGGAGATAGGGGCGGAGGGACTTCCCTTCGCCCCCTTCTCGACCGCCCTGCGCACCCTGCTGCGCCTGCTCCCCGACGAGCTGGCGGAAGCCGCCGCGGGCCAGGAGGACGAACTCGCCCGCATCCTCCCCGAACTCGGCGAGACCCCCCGGGGCCCGCACGACGAGGAGAGCACCGCCCGGCTCTTCGAGCTGACCGCCCGGATGCTGGAACGGCTCGCCGCCGACCGCACCGTCGTGCTCGTCCTGGAGGACCTGCACTGGGCCGACACCTCCACCCGGCACCTGCTCGCGTACCTCTTCCGCACCCTCGGCCGCGGCCGGCTCGTGGTCGTCGCCACCTACCGGGCCGACGACGTCCACCGGCGCCATCCGCTGCGCCCGCTGCTCGCCGAACTCGACCGCCTCCGCACCGTCCACCGCATCGAACTGCCGCGCTTCAACCGGGCCGAGGTGCGCCGTCAGCTCGCCGGCATCCTCGCCTCACGGCCCGACGAGAGCTTCGTCGACTCCGTCTTCGAACGCTCCGACGGCAACGCCTTCTTCGTCGAGGAACTCGTCGCCTCCCGGGAGAGCGGCTGCCGCACCGGGCTCACCGAATCCCTGCGCGACCTCCTGCTCGTGCGCGTCGAGGTACTGCCCGACGCCGCCCAGCGCGTGGTGCGCATCGTCGCCGAGGGCGGCTCCACCGTCGAGTACGCCCTGCTGCGCGCCGTGGCCCGGCTGGGCGAGGACGAACTCATCGAGGCCCTGCGCGCCGCCGTCGGCGCCAACATCCTGCTGGCCACCACCGACGGCGACGGCTACCGCTTCCGCCACTCGCTGGTCCGCGAGGCCGTCAGCGACGACCTGCTGCCCGGCGAACGCGCCCGCGTCAACCGCCGCTACGCCGAAGCCATGGAAGCCGACGAATCGCTCGTCCGCGCCGAGGAGCGGGTCATCCGGCTGGCCAACTACTGGTACGCCGCCAACGAACCGGCCAAGGCGCTGCCCGCCGTCCTCGCCGCCTCCGTCACGGCCCGCCGCCGGCACGCCTACTCCGAGCAGCTCAGCCTGCTGGAGCGGGCCATGGACCTGTGGGACAGCGTCCCCGACGAGATACGCGCGGACCTGCGCCCCGCCGACTACACCGAGGTGTACCCGCCCTGCGGCTGCGACCCGGCCACCACCCCGCTCCAGCGCCTGGACCTGCTCGCCGAGGCCACCGTCGCCGCCCGGTTCGGCGGAGAGCGCGAACGCGCCCTGAAGCTGACCAAACTGGCCCTGCGGACCCTCGAAGAGGACGGCGACGACCCGCTGCGCGCCGCCTGGTTCTGGACCGAGCGCTCCCGCCTGATCGCCAACCTCGGCCGGGGCGACGGCTGGCAGGAGATCGCCACCGCGCAGGAACTGGTCAAGGGGCTGCCCCCGTCCCAGGTGCACGCCGACGTCCTCGTCCGGGCCGCGGGCTGGGGCATGCTCCACAACCCGGGCCCCGGCAACCTCGCCGCCGCCGAACGGGCCGTGGAGTACGCCCGGATGATCGGCGCCGAGGAGACCGAGCTCAACGCCCGGATCACCTACGGCTGCCTGCTCACCGACTCCGGTGACGGCGCCACCGGCCTCGCCGAGCTGCACGCGGTCAAGGACCGGGCCACCGAGCTCGGGCTCACCGTGGTCGCGGGTCGCGCTCACGTCAACCTCACCTCTCAACTCGAAGCCGCGGGCCGGTCCCGCGAAGCCGTGGAACTGGCCGAACAAGGGGTCGAGCTCGTCAGCAGGTCCCGGCTCCTGGACACCGAGGCCTGGGTCCGCGGGAACATGGCGGAGAGCCTGTACAGCCTGGGCCGCTGGGACGAGGCCGCCGAGGCGGCCCGCCGCACCCTGCAGGTCGGCCAGAGCGCCGCCCCGCGCGGCTCCGCCTCCGCACGCCTGGCCTACCTGGCCCTGGCCCGCGGCGAACTCACCGAGGCCGCCCAGCAGCTCGCCGCCGCCCACACCCACTTCGGCACCCACGACAGCCAGCCCCAGCACCGGCTCCCGCTCTACCGGCTGGCCATCGGCCTGGCCGACGGCGAGGGCCGCATCGCCGACGTCCGCACCGAGACCGCCGACGCCGTCGCCCACGGGTTCCCGCTCGGCCACCACCGCTACGCCTGGCCCCTGCTGCTGGCCTCCGCCTCCGCCGAAGCCGACGCCCGCGGCCTGCCGGCCGCCGACGCAGGCCGCGCCGCCGCCCTGGAGGTGCTGCGCACCGCCGCCCGCTCCCTCGCCACCCCGGCCCCCGTCTGGGCCGCGCACGCCGAGTACCTGCGGGCCGAGCTGCTGCGCGCCGAAGGCCGCGACACCGTCGCCGACTGGACCGCCGTCGAGGCCGCCGTACGCCCCCTCCAGCGCCCGTACCTGCTGGCCCGGGCCCGCCACCGGCTCGCCGAGGCACTGCTGGTCTCGGGCGGGGACCGCGAGAGGGCCGCCGACCTGCTCCGCGACGCCCACGCGGCCGCCGACCGGCTCGGCTCCCGGCGGCTGGGCGAGGACCTGGCCCTGCTCGCGCAGCGCGCCCGGCTCCCGCTGACCGCAGAGGAGACCCACGCGGCCACACCGGCCCCCGACACCGACCCCATCGAGGCCCTGGGCCTCACCAGCCGCGAACGGGACGTCCTGCGCCTCGTCGCGACCGGCAGCACCAACCGCCAGATCGCGGAGGAACTCTTCATCTCCCCGAAGACGGCCAGCGTGCACGTCTCGAACATCCTGGCCAAGCTCGCCGTCGCGAGCCGGGGAGAGGCCGCGGCGCTCGCCCACCGGCTGCGCCTCTTCGCCACCCCCCTCGGCCCGGGGTCACCGGCGGCCCCCACCGCTCCGGCGGGGCGCTCCTGAAGGGGAGACCCCCAGCCGGCCGCTCCCGCGGAGCAGTGGGACCTCGTCAGATCGTGACCGGCCCGTGGGCGGTGGCGAACTCGACCGAGACGAGGCCCGGTTCCTCATCCTCGACCCAGGTGAGGTCGATCTGGTCGAGGGGGTGGTCGGCTGGTTCGCCGAGGAACTCGGCGATGGAGGCGGCGTCGCCGGCGATGGAGAGCCCGTGGATGGTGGTGGAGGTGCGCGGGCCGGCGCTCGGGCGCTCTTCGTCGGGGACCAACCACTGGAGGAAGTACGGCAGTTGCGGGTCCTCCAGCAGCTCCAGCAGGCCGATCTGCTTCCACCTCAGGTCGAATCCGTCGGGGCGGACACGGTGGCCCTCGGCCGAGGTGCGGCCGAGGCGGGCCTCGACCGGGGCGATGTCGTCGACGGAGACCACCCAGCCGAGCCAGCCGCCGCCCTCGGCGGCGCGCCGCGCGACGGCCTGGCCGAAGGGCGCGCGGTCGGCGGCGGGGTGGTCGAGTGTGGTGACGACCTCGACGTAGGTGCCGCCGCTCAGCGGGAGGATGAAGTTGCGGGTGCCGAATCGCGGGTGGACGCCCCCGTCGACGAACCCGGCGCCGAGGGCCGATCCGATCCACTGGACGGTCGAGACGAAGCTGTCGCGGGCCACCGCGTAGGACACGTGATCAAGGCGCACGGCGCCATCATCACCCGACGACCCGCAGACATCCCGACGCCACGCCCACCGCCCCGGGCCGCGTCCGCCGCGGATTCAGCCGTGGAGTGTATCGGCCACCGTCATTCCGGCGGGGCCGGGCGTATGAGCACGGTGCCGGAGTCGAGGTCTATCGGGCCCCGCCCCGGATCGCCGTCACCCACGTCGGTGCGGGACAGCTCCAGCCGCTTGCTCTCCTCGTCCGTGTGCTTGCGTCCGGGGCTGAACAGCTCCTCGATCATGTTGAACACCGTGCCACCGTGCCTTCCGCCCCCGTGGGGGCCACTCAGGTCACTTCACCGTCAGGGTCAGGATCCTGTCGTCGCCCGCCTCCGGCGAGCCGCGCCCGTCCGTCTCGCTCGTCACCAGCAGCAACCGGTCACCGCCCAGGGCCACCACCGTACGCAGCCGCCCGTACTTCCCCTGGAGGAAGGCCTCCTGCTCCGCCGCCACGGTGCTCCCCTTCAGCGGGATCCGCCACAGCCGCTCGCCCTTCAGCCCGGCCATCCACAGGGAGCCCTCGGCCCAGGCGATCCCGCTCGGCGAGGCTTCCGCCGGCTTCCAGACGGCCACCGGATCGCGCGATCCGGGTCTGCCCGCCTTCCCCTCCGCCTCGGGCCAGCCGTAATTGCCTCCCGGCTCGATCAGGTTCAGCTCGTCCCAGGTGTGCTGGCCGAACTCGGCCGCCCAGAGCCGCTTGTCCTTGTCCCAGGCGAGGCCCTGCACATTGCGGTGGCCGTAGGAGTAGACGACGGAGCCGGCGTCGGGATTGCCGTGGACCGGCTGCCCGTCCGGGGTCATCCGCAGGATCTTCCCGCCCAGCGACTTCTTGTCCTGCGCCAGGGCCGTGTCACCGGTCTCGCCGGTGCCGGCGTAGAGCATCCGGTCCGGGCCGAAGGCGATCCGGCCGCCGTTGTGGATGAGCCCCTTGGGGATGCCCCGCAGCACCGTGTCGGGCGCGCCCAGCTGCTGCCCGGCCGGTCTGTGCTCGTCGTACCGCATCCGGGCGATGCGGTTGTCGGAAGCGGTCGTGAAGTACGCGTAGACCATCCGGTCCGAGGCGAAGGAAGGCGACACCGCGAGACCCAGCAGGCCGCCCTCGCCGCCCGGGTCCACCCCGGGGACCTCGCCGATCGGGGTCACGGCGCCCGTGTCCGTCCGCACCCGGCTGACGGTGCCCTTGTCGCGGGAGGCGACCAGCAGGTCACCGCCGGGCAGCGGGGCCACTCCCCAGGGGGACTCCAGGCCCTTGGCCACCTCGCCCGAGACGGTCACCGATCCCCTGGCGGGCGGCCCGGACGCCTCCGGCGGGCCCGAGGCCCCCGGGGACGCCGCTCCCGCCGGCGGTGAGCCCGGTGGGGAGCCGCCCGGGCCGGCCCGCTCGCCGGCCGACGGGGAACACCCCGCCGCCAGCAGCGCGCCGCACCCCGCCAGCGCGAGCGCCGCCAGCACGCCGGGCCGCCGCGCGCCGCCGCCCCCGTACCGCTCCGGCGCCTCGCGGCGCTCCGCCCCGCAGCCGTCCGCCGCAGCGGCCCGCTCCGCCCCGCTCCTGTGGAACTGCCCGTACCGCATCGTCCCGCTCCCCTCCGGCCGTTCGTCCTCCGCCGTGCCCTCCAGTCCTGCCCTTCACATGACTCAACAGACCCGACCGGTCCCGAAGTTCCACCCCTCGTACACCCGATCGAGTGGATGTCGCGAAGGTAGGGGCAGCACCTCAGTCCCAGGCTCCCACCGCCGCCGGCAGCGCCGCGATCTCGGCCAGCTCCGCGGCCGTGAGCCGCACCTCCGCCGCCCGGGCGTTCTCCGCCGCCCACCGGGCCCGCTCCGCCCCCGGAACCGGCACCACGTGCGGCCCCTGCGCCAGCACCCAGGCCAGCGCCACCTGCGCCGCCGTCACCTCGGGCCCGTGCCGCCGGGCCACCCGCCGCAGCTCCGCCACCAGCACCTGGTTGGAGGCCATCGCGTGCGCCGTGAACCGGGGGTGCCGCGCCCGCACGTCCGCCTCCTCGAAGCCCTGCCCCGGCGTCAGCGTCCCGGTCAGGAACCCGCTGCCCAGCGGCATCGCCGCCAGCATCCCCACCCCCCGCGCCGCACACCACGGCAGCAGCTGCCACGCCGCCTCCGGCGACCACACCGACAGCTCCGCCTGCACCGCCGTCACGGGGAACACCTGCTGGACCCGGTCCAGCTGCCGCAGCGTCGAGCGGTACCCCAGGTCCCCGCGCCGCCCCGCACCCGGCCCCGCCCCCGCGCCCAGCGCGCAGAACCCCAGCGCCCGTACCTTCCCCGCGCCCACCAGCTCCGCCATGGCCCCCCAGGTCTCCTCCACCGGCACCTCCGGGTCCACCCGGTGCAGCTGGTACAGGTCTATGACGTCGGTCCGCAGCCGCCGCAGCGAGGCGTCGCAGGCCCGCCGCACGTACCCCGGCCGCCCGTCGGCCACCACGTGCCCCTCGCCCGCCCGCAGCCCCACCTTGGCGGACACGAAGGCCTCGGCCCGCCGCTCCCGCAGCACCCTCCCCAGCACCAGCTCGTTGGTGAACGGCCCGTACAGGTCGGCCGTGTCCAGCAGGTTCGCCCCCAGGTCCAGCGCCGTGTGCACGGTGCGCAGCGCATCCTCGCCCCGGCGGCGCGAAGGGGCGTAGGCCCAGCTCATCGGCATGCAGCCGAGCCCTATGGCCCCCACCGTCAGCGGTCCCGACCCGATCGACCTGCGCTCCACGCCTGCGTCCCCCTCCCGGCCCGGTCCCGGTCCGGCCTTCAAACTAACGGCTTGATCCAGATCCCTTCGCATAGCCTCGTGATCATGACTGCACCGACCGGGGACGTCTGGCTCCCCTTCCCGCCCGCGGAGATCGACGGCCTCCCCGACTCCTTCCGCTACCGCCAGTGGGACGGGGAGGACACCTTTCCGGCCGACCCGGCCGCCTGCGTCTTCTACGTCACCCCGTACATGAAGTCCCAGGAGGTGACCCTGCGCCCGCTCGCGGCGATGCCCGCCCTGCGGGTGGTGCAGACCCTCACCGCCGGCATCGACCACGTCCTGCCCGGCCTCGCGGACCTCCGCCCCGGCGTACGCCTGTGCAACGCCCGCGGCGTCCACGAGGCCAGCACCGCCGAACTCGCCCTCACCCTGGTGCTCGCCTCCCTGCGCGGCATCCCCGGCATGGTGCGCGGCCAGGACCGCGAGGAATGGCGCGGCGGCTTCTACGACGCCCTCGCCGACAAGTCCGTCCTGATCGTCGGGTACGGGGCGATCGGCGCGGCCGTCGAGGACCGCCTCCTGCCCTTCGAGTGCGCGCGGATCACCCGCGTCGCCCGCTCGGCCCGCACCGCCCCGCACGGACCGGTCCACGCCCTCGCCGCCCTCCCCGGCCTCCTCCCGGACGCGGACGTGGTGGTCCTGACCACCCCGCTGACCGAGGACACCCGGCACCTCGCGGACGCGGCCTTCCTGCGGCGGATGAAGGACGGCGCCCTGCTCGTGAACGTCTCGCGCGGGCCCGTGGTCCACACCGGCGCCCTGCTGGCCGAGCTGGAGTCCGGCCGGCTGCGCGCCGCCCTCGACGTCACCGACCCCGAACCGCTGCCCGCCGGCCACCCCCTCTGGCACGCCCCGAACGTCCTGATCACCCCTCATGTGGGCGGCAGCAGCTCGGCGTTCGAACCGAGGGCGAAGCGGCTCGTGGCCCGGCAGCTCACCCGGTTCGCCGCCGGCGAGGAGGTCCGCAACACCGTGCTGATCAAGGACTGAGCGCCACCGCCGCGCACACTCGGCAACCATGCGGACACGAACAGTGGCCAGGGCACCTCGCTTGGTGACGGAGCGTAGAGATGCTATGTCGCTGAGTGACGAAAGTGGTGTATCGTCCGGAACCAGGGGCTGCGCCACGTACGTCTGGCGCTGGGGAGTGATCGGACACTTTGGGGGGCGACGGGCGATGCACGGCCAATGGACGAAGGATCCGACGCGGCAGGGCCGCCGGAGGCGACGATGGGGTGCGCCCGAACCGGCCGGCGAGGAGCACCGGTGAGCGCCCCGGGGGCGGCGCTCCTGACCCGCTCGCCGGTGGCGGGCGGCGGCCGGGGCCTCGCGGCGCAACTGCTCCTCGCCCTGGTCAGCGGCGGCTACGCCGTCGGAGCCGCCCTCGGCTGGGGGTCGGACCGGCTCGCCAAGGTCATGGGCGACTTCGGTCTCAGTGCCGCCGCGTTACTGGCCGCGGTGTCCTGCTACCACTACGCGCACGTGATCGGCAGGCGTGAACGCCCCGCCTGGCTGATGTTCGCGTTCTCCTCGCTCATGGGGGCCCTGGGGAACGGCATCTGGGGCTGGTACGAGGTCGTCCTCGACGAGAAGGTCCCCGAGCCCTCGCTCGCCGACTTCGCCTTCCTGTGCTTCGCACCGCCCGCCATCGTGGGCCTGCTCGTCCTCGCCAAACGCCCGGTCACCCGGGCCGGGTGGGTCTGCCTCGGACTCGACTCCTGGCTCATCGGCGGCTCGCTGCTGACCCTGTCCTGGAGCCTCGCCCTGGCCAACGCCGCGCGCACCGCCCAGTCGGGCGCCCCCGGCAGCGTTCCGCGCGCCGCCCTCTCGCTCGCGTACCCGCTCCTCGACATCGCGCTGGTCTCGATGGTCCTGGTGCTGCACTTCAGGCGCTCGGCGAACAACCGGTCGGCGGTCAACACCGCGATCGCGGCCCTCGCCCTGACCGTCGTGAGCGACGCCCTGTTCACCTCGCCGCTGCTGAACACCACCTACAAGTCGGGGGAGATCCTCGACGCCGGCTGGTTCGCGGGCTCGCTCCTGCTCGCCTACGCCCCCTGGGGGGCCCGCCGGACCGAACCCGCCCTGAGGCCCGGGCCCCCGCGCCCCGACCGCCCGCACAGCCGCCCCATCACCGGCTCGCTGCCCGCCCTCACCCCGTACCTCGCGGCCGCCGTCTGCACCCTGGGCATCCTGTACAACGTCGTGGACGGCCGGAAGGTGGACCGGATGGTGGTCTTCACCGGCTGCACCGTCGTGCTCGCCCTCGTCATCCGGCAGGGCATCATGCTCCTCGACAACATCGCGCTGACCCAGGAACTGGCCCAGAAGGAGAACCACTTCCGCTCCCTGGTCCAGGGCTCCAGCGACGTCATCATGATCGCCGCCCCCACCGGGACCCTGCGCTACGTCAGCCCCGCCGCCGCCGGGGTCTACGGCCGCGAGGCGGAGGAACTGGTGGGGACGGAGCTCGCCTCCCTGATCCACCCCGACGACCTCGGCCGGGTGGTCCACGAGGTACGCCGCTTCCTGGCCGCCCCGCCCGCCGAGGAGCCCACCACCCGCATCGAGTGCCGGTTCAAGTCGGGCGGCGGCGAGTGGCTCAACGTGGAGTCCACCGTCAACCGCCACCAGGGCGGCCTCATCCTCAACAGCCGCGACGTCACCGAGCGCGTCCGCCTCCAGGCCCAGCTCCAGCACAGCGCCGAGCACGACCCGCTGACCGACCTGCCCAACCGGGCCCTGTTCACCCGCCGGGTCCGCCAGGCGCTGACCGGCCGACGGGCCGGGGACCACAGCACCGCCGTGCTCTTCATCGACCTCGACGGCTTCAAGGCCGTCAACGACACCATCGGCCACCAGGCCGGCGACGAACTGCTCGTCGAGGCCGCCCACCGCCTCCAGGACGCCGTCCGGGCCGGGGACACCGCCGCCCGGCTCGGCGGCGACGAGTTCGCCGCGCTGATCATCGGCGACGGCAGCCGCGACCGCGGCGCCCGCGAGTACCAGGTCCGCGAGATCGCCGACCGGCTGCGCGCCACCCTCTCCCAGCCCTACCGCATCGCCGGGAGCGAGGTCAGGGTGGCCGCCAGTATCGGCGTCGCCTTCGCCGACCCCGGCATCACCCCTTCGGACCTGATGCGCAACGCGGATCTCGCGATGTACCGGGCCAAGGCGGCGGGCAAGGACCGCGTCGAGCTGTACGCGCCGCAGATGCAGGCCGAGATCGCGCGCAAGGCGGAAATCGCCGGGCGGCTGCGCACCGCGCTCCACGAGGGGGAGTTCGCCCTGCTGCACCAGCCCGTGGTCTGCCTGGCCACCGGCGAGGTGGCGGCCGTCGCCGCCCAGGCCCGCTGGCGCTCCGCCCAGGGCATCCTCTTCACTCCGGCCGAGTTCTCCCGGGTGGCCGAGCACAGCGACGGCCCGGCGGCCGGGCTTGACGGCTCCCGGACGGCCCAACTGGGCCGATGGCTCTTCGAAGAAGCGGTCGAGCGGGCCGCCGAGCGCCACCGGGCCGGGCACGACGTACCAGTGGCCATCCGGATGACCGCCCAGCGGCTGCTGGACCGCTCCCTGCCCCGGGGCGGAGTGGAGGCCCTGCTGAACCGCCACGGGCTGCCCTCCGGCGCCCTCGTGCTCGAGCTGGCCGCCTCCGACCCCAGAGTGGCCTTCGACGAGCTGGAGCGGCGCCTGACGGCCCTGCACCGGCTCGGCGTACGGATCGCCCTGGACGGCTTCGGCAGCGGGTACGCGGCCATCAGCGCCCTGCGCCGCCTGCCCGTCGACCTGCTCAAGCTGGACCGCGGGCTCGTCGAGGGGGTGGTCGAATCAGCCAGACTGCACAAGATCACGGCCGGTCTCTTGCGGATCGCAAACGACCTGGGCATGCAGTCCCTGGCCGACGGGGTCGACCTCCCCGAGCAGGTGCTGGCGCTGCGCGCGATGGGGTGCACCCACGGCCAGGGAGCGGCCTTCTCCGGACCACTCGACGAATACAGGCTGCGGCGCGCGCTCGTGAGGGGTACGTTCCCAGTACCGGGCGGTACGGCCCAGCCCGCCTTGGCCGGCGGCTCGTCCGGTGGCCCGATGGTCATCCGTAGAGGCTCACATAATGAGACGCCCGTCCCACCCGCTTGACATCCCCCTCCCGCCGGAGGGAGGGTCAGTGCCATGCGCACCCGAATTCTCGTACTTGGAAAGCGCGTCGGCTGAAGCTGGGGCCAGCATGTCCCCGCTCGACACCACCGACGCGCTCCCCTCGCTTGCCACCCGGCACGAGGGGTTTTTTGTTGCACTGGCACACGCCTCCGGACCAGATCCGGAGCACCCCCGCTCCTCGTAAAACCCTCAGCTTCGAGAAGAGAATGCCGATGACCGAGCAGGCCTCCGGGGCCCACCATCCGCAGCCGCGGCCCCGTACGGGCGGACAGCAGTCCGCCGCAGTTGAGCACGTCACGGGTGCGCAGTCCCTCATCCGCTCTCTCGAAGAGGTGGGGTGCGACACCGTCTTCGGTATCCCGGGCGGCGCCATCCTCCCGGCCTACGACCCGATGATGGACAGCAAGAAGGTCCGTCACATCCTGGTCCGCCACGAGCAGGGGGCCGGACACGCCGCCACCGGCTACGCGCAGGCCACCGGCAAGGTCGGCGTCTGCATGGCCACCTCCGGCCCGGGCGCCACCAACCTCGTCACCCCGATCGCCGACGCCCACATGGACTCCGTCCCGCTCGTCGCGATCACCGGCCAGGTCTCCTCCAAGGCGATCGGCACCGACGCCTTCCAGGAGGCGGACATCGTCGGCATCACGATGCCGATCACCAAGCACAACTTCCTGGTCACCAGGGCCGAGGACATCCCGAAGACGATCGCCGAGGCCTTCCACATCGCGTCCACCGGCCGCCCGGGCCCGGTCCTGGTCGACATCGCCAAGGACGCCCTCCAGGCGCGGACCACCTTCTCCTGGCCGCCCGCCATGGACCTGCCGGGCTACCGGCCGGTCACCAAGCCGCACGCCAAGCAGATCCGCGAGGCCGCCAAGCTCATCTGCCAGGCCAAGCGCCCGGTGCTGTACGTCGGCGGCGGCGTCATGAAGTCCGGCGCGACGGCCGAGCTGAAGGTCCTCGCCGAGCTCACCGGCGTCCCGGTCTGCACCACCCTGATGGCCCTCGGCTCCTTCCCCGACAGCCACCCGCTGCACGTCGGCATGCCCGGTATGCACGGCTCCGTCACCGGCGTCACCGCGCTGCAGAAGTCGGACCTGCTGATCGCGCTCGGCACCCGCTTCGACGACCGCGTCACCGGCAAGCTGGACAGCTTCGCCCCCTTCGCCAAGGTCATCCACGCCGACATCGACCCGGCCGAGATCGGCAAGAACCGCGAGGTCGACGTCCCGATCGTGGGCGACGCCCGCGAGGTCATCGCCGACCTGATCCAGGCGGTCCAGGCCGAGCACACCGAGGGCAACGCGGGCGACTACACCGCCTGGTGGAAGGACCTCAACCGCTGGCGCGAGACGTACCCGCTGGGCTACGACCTGCCCGAGGACGGCATGCTCTCCCCGCAGCAGGTCATCGAGCGGATCGGCGCGCTCGCGCCGAAGAGCACGATCTTCGCGGCGGGCGTCGGCCAGCACCAGATGTGGGCCTCGCACTTCGTCAAGTACGAGGAGCCGCGCACCTGGCTGAACTCCGGCGGCGCCGGAACCATGGGCTACGCGGTCCCCGCCGCGATGGGCGCCAAGGTCGGCATGCCGGAGCGCACCGTCTGGGCGATCGACGGCGACGGCTGCTTCCAGATGACCAATCAGGAACTGGTCACCTGTGCGCTGAACAACATCCCGATCAAGGTCGCGATCATCAACAACGGTGCGCTGGGCATGGTCCGCCAGTGGCAGACCCTGTTCTACAACCAGCGGTACTCCAACACCGTGCTGCACGCGGACGAGACCGGCCACGACACGGTGGGCTCCCAGCTCGGCGAGTCCATCGCGCCCCGCAAGGGCACCCGCGTCCCGGACTTCGTCAAGCTGTCCGAGGCCATGGGCTGCGTCGCGCTGCGCTGCGAGGACCCGGCGGACCTGGACAAGGTCATCGCCGAGGCCAACGCGATCAACGACCGCACCGTCGTGATCGACTTCATCGTCCACGAGGACGCCATGGTGTGGCCGATGGTCGCCGCCGGCACCTCCAACGACGAGGTCATGGCAGCCCGGGGCGTCCGCCCCGACTTCGGCGACAACGAAGACGACTGAGCCGAGAGAGCCTGAGAGAGAGAACGACTCACATGTCCAAGCACACGCTCTCCGTCCTGGTCGAGAACACGCCCGGCATCCTCGCCCGGATCGCCGCGCTGTTCTCCCGCCGCGGGTTCAACATCGACTCCCTCGCGGTCGGCGTCACCGAGCACCCCGACATCTCCCGCATCACCATCGTGGTGAACGTCGAGGACCTCCCGCTGGAGCAGGTGACCAAGCAGCTGAACAAGCTGGTCAACGTGCTCAAGATCGTCGAGCTGGAGCCGCACAACGCCATCGAGCGCGAACTCGTCCTGGTGAAGGTCCGCGCCGACAACGAGACCCGCTCGCAGATCGTCGAGATCGTCCAGCTCTTCCGCGCCAAGACCGTCGACGTCTCCCCGGACGCCGTCACCATCGAGGCCACCGGCGGCAGCGACAAGCTCGGCGCCATGCTCAAGATGCTGGAGCCCTTCGGCATCAAGGAGCTCGTGCAGTCCGGCACCATCGCCATAGGGCGCGGCGGACGGTCCATCACGGACCGCAGCCTGCGCTCGCTCGACCGCACCGCCTGAGCCGCGGCGCCCGAGCGGGACACGGCGGCTGACACGCCGGCCCGCATAGCGAGACCCACAAACTCTTATTCCGTTCCCCGCCGTACGGTGGGAGCAACATCAGCGCACCAAGGAGATATCCCAGTGGCCGAGCTGTTCTACGAGAACGACGCCGACCTGTCCATCATCCAGGGCCGCAAGGTCGCGGTCATCGGTTACGGCAGCCAGGGCCACGCCCACGCGCTGTCGCTCCGTGACTCCGGCGTCGACGTCGTCGTCGGCCTCAAGGAGGGCTCGAAGTCCAAGGCCAAGGCCGAGGAGCAGGGCCTGAAGGTCGTCTCCGTGGCGGAGGCCGCCGAGTGGGCCAACGTCATCATGATCCTGACCCCGGACCCGCTCCAGGCCGAGATCTACGAGGAGTCCGTCAAGGACCACCTCCAGGAGGGCGACGCGCTCTTCTTCGGCCACGGCTTCAACGTCCGCTACGGCTTCATCAAGCCCCCGGCCAACGTGGACGTCGCCCTGGTCGCGCCGAAGGGCCCGGGCCACCTGGTCCGCCGTCAGTACGAGGAGGGCCGCGGCGTCCCGTGCATCGCCGCCGTCGAGCAGGACTTCTCGGGCAACGCCTTCGCCCTGGCCCTGTCGTACGCGGCCGGCATCGGCGGCACCCGCGCCGGCGTCATCAAGACCACCTTCACCGAGGAGACCGAGACCGACCTGTTCGGTGAGCAGGCCGTCCTCTGCGGTGGCGCCTCCGCCCTGGTCAAGGCCGGTTTCGAGACCCTGACCGAGGCCGGCTACCAGCCGGAGATCGCCTACTTCGAGTGCCTGCACGAGCTGAAGCTCATCGTCGACCTCATGTACGAGGGCGGCCTGGAGAAGATGCGCTGGTCGGTCTCCGAGACCGCCGAGTGGGGCGACTACATCACCGGCCCGCGCGTCATCACCGACGCCACCAAGGCCGAGATGAAGAAGGTCCTGGAAGAGATCCAGAGCGGCAAGTTCGCCGAGGAGTGGATGGCCGAGTACAAGGCCGGTCTGCCGAAGTACAACGAGTACAAGAAGGCCGACTCCGAGCACCTGCTCGAGACCACCGGCAAGAAGCTGCGCAAGCTGATGAGCTGGGTCGACAGCGACGAGAGCTGATCTCGTGAACGGCGGGGCCGGGACGGTGCGTCCCGGCCCCGCCGCGCACCCGCCGCCTCCGGGGTCGGTCGAAGATCACCGGAATGTAGCCCTCGGATAGCGCGGATTGTCCACCCCGGCCAATCTCGGACGGGTGATCCTTCCGTACAGGAGGAATTCCGCGCCCGAACCGCTACTACACTGCTGAACACAACGCGTCAGGCCCACAGTGTCGTGCGTCTTCCACGCGGCTACCCCCTCCACCGCCTGCGGCCGTCGGGACGGCCGTCCGCACTGGACTTGTGAGGACCCACGTGAGCTCGAAACCTGTCGTACTCATCGCCGAAGAGCTGTCGCCCGCAACGGTGGACGCGCTCGGTCCGGACTTCGAGATCCGGCACGTCAACGGCGCCGACCGCGCCGAGCTGCTCCCCGCGATCGCGGACGTCGACGCGATCCTCGTCCGCTCCGCCACCAAGGTGGACGCCGAGGCCATCGCCGCGGCCAGGAAGCTGAAGGTCGTCGCCCGCGCCGGTGTCGGCCTCGACAACGTCGACGTCGCCGCCGCCACGAAGGCCGGCGTGATGGTCGTGAACGCCCCGACCTCCAACATCGTCACCGCCGCCGAGCTCGCCTGCGGCCTGCTCGTGGCCACCGCCCGCAACATCCCGCAGGCCAACACCGCCCTGAAGAACGGCGAGTGGAAGCGGAACAAGTACACGGGCGTCGAGCTCAGCGAGAAGACCCTCGGCGTCGTCGGCCTCGGCCGCATCGGCGTCCTGGTCGCCCAGCGCATGTCGGCCTTCGGCATGAAGGTCGTCGCGTACGACCCCTACGTACAGCCCGCGCGCGCCGCCCAGATGGGCGTCAAGATGCTGACGCTGGACGAGCTGCTGGAGGTCGCCGACTTCATCACCGTGCACCTGCCCAAGACCCCCGAGACCCTCGGTCTCATCGGGGACGAGGCGCTGCACAAGGTGAAGCCGTCCGTCCGCATCGTCAACGCCGCGCGCGGCGGGATCGTGGACGAGGCCGCGCTGTACTCGGCCATCAAGGAGGGCCGCGTCGCCGGCGCCGGCCTCGACGTGTACGCGAAGGAGCCCTGCACGGACTCCCCGCTCTTCGAGCTCGACCAGGTCGTCTGCACCCCGCACCTCGGCGCGTCCACGGACGAGGCCCAGGAGAAGGCCGGCATCGCGGTCGCCAAGTCGGTGCGCCTCGCGCTCGCCGGCGAGCTCGTGCCGGACGCGGTCAACGTCCAGGGCGGTGTCATCGCCGAGGACGTCCGTCCGGGCCTGCCGCTCGCCGAGAAGCTCGGCCGCATCTTCACCGCCCTCGCGGGCGAGGTCGCGGTCCGCCTCGACGTGGAGGTCTGCGGCGAGATCACCCAGCACGACGTCAAGGTGCTGGAACTCTCCGCCCTCAAGGGCGTCTTCGAGGACGTCGTCGACGAGACGGTCTCCTACGTCAACGCCCCGCTGTTCGCGCAGGAGCGCGGTGTCGAGGTCCGCCTGACCACCAGCTCGGAGTCCCCGGACCACCGCAACGTGGTGACCGTCCGCGGCACCCTGTCGGACGGTCAGGAGGTGTCGGTGTCCGGCACCCTGGCCGGCCCGAAGCACCTGCAGAAGATCGTGGGCGTGGGCGAGTACGACGTGGACCTGGCCCTGGCCGACTACATGATCGTGCTGCGCTACACCGACCGCCCGGGCGTCGTCGGCAAGGTCGGCCAGCTGCTCGGCGAGGCCGGTCTGAACATCGCGGGCATGCAGGTCGCCCGCGCCGAGGAGGGCGGGGAGGCGCTCGTCGTCCTCACCGTCGACGCGGAGGTCCCGGTGGACGTCCTCGCCGCCATCTCGGCGGAGATCGGCGCCGCTTCGGCCCGTTCGGTCAACCTCGGCTGACCGTCGCGCACAGCCGGAAGGGCCCGGGGGTGAACCCCGGGCCTTTTCCTTTTTTACGAGGTTCAGCGCGCCGGTGCCGCCTCCGCGCGGGCCGGCTCCGCCCCGGCGGGGGCCGGGCTCGGCGCGCCCCGCGTCAGGGCCACGGCGAGCCCCGCCGCCGCGAGGAGCAGCGCCGCACCGCCCCAGGCCGCGTACTGCATGCCGTGCACGAAGGCCTCCCGGGCCAGGGCCAGCAGCTGCCCGCCGGCCTCGCCCCCGGTGTGCTGCGCCGCGGCCACCGCGCCGCCCAGGGTCTCCCGTACGGCGGGCGGCTCGCCGGCCAGGTCGGCCCGGTAGACGGCGGTGCCGAGGCTGCCCAGCAGGGCCATCCCGAGCGCCCCGCCGAACTCCTGGCCCGTCTCCAGCAGGGAGGCGGCCGAGCCGGCCTTCTCGGCGGGGGCCGAGGAGAGGGCCATGTCGGAGACCAGGGACATCACGCTGACGATGCCCGAGGCCAGCACCCCGGCGCCGGCCAGCAGCAGCCACAGGGAGTCGGTGCCCACCAGGGCGATGAGGGCGAACCCGGCGGCGGCGACGGCGAACCCGCCGGCGATGACGCGGGAGCGGTCCGTCGTGCGGGCCAGGGCGGCGGAAACGGGCGCTGCGGCTCCGATGAGGAGCGAGGGCGCCAGGCTCCACAGCGCGGCCTCGAGGGTGCCCATGCCGAGCACGGACTGCAGGTACTGGGTGGTGAAGTAGGCCGAGCCCATCATGGCGAAGGCGGCGACCGTGTTGAGGCCGACGCCCGCCCCGAAGCGGCGGTCCCGGAACAGCGCCCGGCTGACCATGGCGTCCTCCCGGGTGCGCTGGCGGCGGACGAAGACGTACCCGAAGGCGAGGCCGGCCAGGACGCAGGCGGCGGGGAGGGGTTCGAAGCCCTCGGCGGCGGTCTCCTTCAGCCCGTAGACCACCGGCAGCACGGCGGCCATGGACAGCGGGACGCCCAGCAGGTCGAAGCGGCCGGGCGCCGGATCCTTGAACTCGGGGACCAGCACCGGGACCAGGACCAGCAGGAGCAGCATCGCGGGAACGTTGATCAGGAAGACCGAGCCCCAGTGGAAGTGGTTCAGCAGCACCCCGCTCAGCACCGATCCGAGGGCGATCCCGCCGGTCATGGCGCCGGACCAGAGGGCGATGGCCTTGCCGCGCTGCGCGGCGTCCTGGAAGAGGTTGCGGATGAGGGCCAGCGTGGACGGCATCAGGGTGGCGCCGCCGATGCCGAGCAGGACGCGGGCGGCGATGAGCATCTCGGCGCTGGTGGCGCAGGCGGCGCCGACGGAGGCCAGGCCGAAGGCGGCGGCGCCCGCCAGCAGCAGCTTGCGGCGGCCGATCCGGTCGCCGAGCGACCCCATCGTGATCAGCAGCCCGGAGAGTGCGAAGGCGTAGCTGTCGAAGATCCACAGCTGCTGGGTGGCGCTCGGGTCGAGCTCGCGGGTGATGGCCGGGATGGCGAAGTACAGGACGGACACGTCCATGGAGACCAGGAGCAGGGGCAGCAGCAGGACGGTGAAGGCGGTCCATTCGCGGCGGCCGGCGAGGGGCGCCGTGGCGGCGGGGTTCGTCATGAGCAGCAATGTACACATGTCATAAACGACTGTCTATGACGTCTGTATGAGATGAGTGTGTGGAACCTTTGTCTAGGACGGCCGTCTTGCTACGGTGGCGCCCATGGGACACAAAGAAGACCTCCTCGAAGGCGCCAAGAAGTGCCTGGTCGAGAACGGGTTCGTACGCACCACCGCGCGCGACATCGTCGGCGCCTCCGGTACCAACCTGGCCTCCATCGGCTACCACTACGGCTCCAAGGACGCGCTGCTCACGCAGGCCTTCATCGCCCTGATGCAGGAGTGGGGCGAGTCCTTCGAGGGCGGCCTGGCCGGGGAAGGGGGCTCCCTGGAACGCTTCCGCGCGCTGTGGGAGGGCGTCCTCGCGAAGCGCGAGGCGTCGGCGCCCGTGTGGGCGGCCAGCATGGAGGTCGCGCTCAGCGGGGAGCGGCTGCCGCAGCTGCGGGGGATGCTCGCGGCCTCCCAGGCGGAGGGGCGCCGCGGCCTGATCTCGCTCCTGACCGGCACGCCGGAGGAGGAGCTCACCGAACGCGACGAGCGCACCCTCGGCGCCGTCTGCCAGGCGCTGCTCAACGGCCTGATGATCCAGTGGCTGCTCGACCCCGGCAGCGCGGCCTCGGCGGAGGAGTTCACGGAGGGGCTGCGCCGGATCGCCGAGGGGCTGACGGCGGCCGGCCGGGGCGGGTCCGTCGCCGAGGCGGGCGCGTAACCGCCCGGACGCCCGTCCGCCGGGGTGGGCCCGAGCCGGTTGGCGCCTGTTCGCCGGGGCGTCGGGCGGTGGTTCGCCGCTGCTCGGCCGCCGCCGCGGCGGGCGTTCAGGCCCGCAGGCGGGCGGCCTTGAGCGCCATGTGGAGCAGCAGCCGGTCCTCGCCCGCGTCCAGGTCGAGCCCCGTCAGCTGCTCCACCCTGCCCAGCCGGTAGTACAAGGTCTGGCGGTGGATGCCCAGCTGCGCGGCCGCGCGGCCGGCCTGCCCGGCGCAGTCGAGGAACACCTCGGCGGTACGGGCCAGTTCTCGGTGGGCCGGGCTCAGCAGCGCCCGGGTCGCCGGGTCGTCCGCCGGGCCGGCGGCCAGCGCGGCCAGCATCCGGTACGGGCCGATCCCGGCCCACTGGGCCACCGGCCCGAGCTGCGGCTGCGCGGCCGCCGCCCGGGCGGCGGCGGTGGCCTGCGCCCAGGCGGCGGGCAGCTCCGCGAGCGCCCGGACGGGGTCGGAGAGCTCGGCGGTGACG